>NZ_JAFEWC010000003.1:605000-905000 GCF_017355875.1 Aridibaculum aurantiacum | reverse complement strand
ACCCACTTCCCCACAGTTTGTCCGAATTTGTAGTGAAGAATTGTCACATAAAGTGAAGAAGCGAAAATCAGAAAAGCATTCCAAGCAAATTCAGAATAGATATGTCTTGGCTCTTCGAATATCCAATTACCTAGTAGAATGAATGGGAGGAAAACAATTCCGTCAACAATAGCAGCCCAAAATCTTTTCAATCCTGTGCTATATCTCAAATCTTCCATCTATATTCTGTCCTTTTCAATACGGTTAAGCACTGCTTGCAGCCAACGTTGAACATGTTTATGTAGTACTGGCATTTTAAATACTAACGCTTCATAAACTTGTTGATGATGATTAAAGATAAAAATTTGGGGTTAATGTTCTTCCGCCAGTATTACATAAACATGCATGTTGTAAGCAGTCCATTCAACCAAAGCCATTGATACCAAATTTTAAAATTGTCATTTTAGCTAAACTGACCTTGAACTGAAAGAAACACTGTCCTCCATCTGCAACAACGAATACTTCTGTTTTCCACCTGTTTCTCCAGTACTCGGTAATTGTGTCGCAAAAGCAGTTAACATAAACAAATTTTTCTCCTCTACCGTTGCTCGCCGCAAATAGTTGCTTTCTGTAGTTGTACTTGTCTAATTCAATACTTCGGTTCTTTTCCTCTGGTGCTAAATTGTTATTATAAGTCGCGACCGCAACAATTAAAAGGCTGTCAATAATTTTAATATCGTTGTTAGTTAGAAAAGCTGGTTTGTACGTAGTGTCAAACGGATGAAACCACTTTGGGCTTTTAGCAAGTGAGATGATAGTAGTCTTAGATGTGTCTACTTGAAGAACCTCCTCAACATTCGCCTGTCCATAAAGAAAGTTTGTTAAACTAGTGATGATTGTCAAGAAGCCAATATGTATGCGAGGTGTCATGTTGGATTGCTTACAACGTTCACGGCTTCATGCAGGTGCGGCATTCACCCCATTTCCGTTTAGGCCGACGTTGATTTGAAATTAATGTTCAAGTTAATTGCTTTTGCTCAACAGATAACCTTCCGCCCGAACCGAAGATGAATAAAATACCACTGCCGATTGCTATCTCTTCCGCCGCGCTTGCATGAAACCGCATGTTAGTGGCATGTGCTATGTTAATCATCATGTTTGATGTGTTCTACCAACTTAACCCTCCGCTTGCTGTCAAGCCACAACCGAAGGTCATGAGAGTGATACCCATCTCCCATACCCATGTCATAAAACCACACTTGTGTTGTGTCACCTCCAAAGCTTGGAGTACCTAAGACTTCTTTGACTTCGCTTGTATCTTTACCAATCAACATTCTACTTTTTATAATGTCATGTGCCATTCTAAATCGTCCTTCTCTGTCTTTTAACCATTGTTGCCTATTAAAGTCTTTGCGAGTTTCAAATGGAAGTCCAAATATAAACAGCACAACCAATAAAGTATAAACAACAGGTGTAACAAAAAGAGTAGCAATCCATGTTGCTACAATTCTTTTCTTGTAAATAGTGTAACGCTTTCTAAAGAACCACTTCCAAAAGGAAAACGTCGGCACACCAATTATTAAAAGGAAAAAATAAACCTCAATGCTTAATCCGAATACAACAGGTATGTGTAGAAAAATAAGGCTCATGAAGTTTGTCAATATGAAATTGATACTGTCAGCGTCGCATTGCCACTAACGTTGGACGTATTTGTGCAGGTGAGGTATTCAGGGAACATTCAGCCCGAACAAATGTCTGGCTAAAGATACTGCTGTTGATGATAAACTAAAAAAGCTTATTAATAAACATTCAGCCGAAACAGCAGCAGAATAATGAACTACAGCTGAAGCTGTCGTCATTCTGCCACACTTGCACAAATACGCATGTTATGTGCCGTTAAGTTCGAGTTTAGACACTCTCATTCCTCCCTTTCCAAGTTCCACTTCATAACCCTCGTCTAAACGCTTATTTATGCCCTCAGAAATATAGAAGGGCTTTAGTCGCTTACTTGTGATAAGCTTCTTCTTAAAACTTCTTACAATCTTAGTTGTCAACTTTCCATGCAGCTCACGTAGTTCGTCATCTGCTATCCATCCAAATTTATAGTACAGTCTACTGGGCGATACTAATTTATCAATTGTACGTCCTATGTCAAATTGAATTATTGGGTCTTTGTAGGTATTGAATAAATATTTACCTGTCATTTCACCTGTGCCCTTCGACAAACATCTCGGTTCAGATTGCCTATTCCTTAACCAAATTATGAGCTTATCTACTTGTTCAATGCTCCTAAAGTCATTGACGGCTTTAGGAACTTCGTCATCAAAAAAAGCTCTGTCAAATATGATGAAATCGCGAGAAGCAAGTAATTCGTTCACTTCATTCAATATTTCATATTCTGTCATGAAGAAGTTTAGCTGCCCCATAAGGTATCTATGAAGTTGGTTTTAATGGCACATAACGTTGGACGTATTGGCGATGGTTTGGTATTCTGTGTTCCTTCCGCCCGTACAACTGTTGATTTATTATTTAATGCTGAAAGTATGAAACAAAAACCAAAGAGAACATTCAGCAGGAACCAAAGACGATTAGCGAACAGCAGGCGACTGATACATCTTCCCGCCCAACTATTGGCAATACGCATGTTGGTGGCAGTCAATAGGAAGGCTTGATCAATCCTGTCTTCGTACTGTCAAAATAATTCGCTGATGGAAAAATATCGTCTTCAGTGAATGGCAGTCTATCAACACCCGCTGAAAACAAAAAGTATTTGTTTTCCACACGCTGGTAATAAAATCGCCACCATTTTCTCCACCCTCACGTTGCGATATTGGGTCGTATATCTGCACCATTTCATTCTTGTTGGTTAGCTCTTGAAGACTGTCTGGATATTGTGCATTCTCAGTTTTGTAGAACTCTATGCTTTTAATAAGTTCGTCCATTTTTGGTTGTGAGAAAACAGCAAAGTCTTCGCGAAACGTCGTGCTGTATTCAAAGTAATAAATCATAGAAGAATAGATTACAACAGTAAAAAGCAATGCTGCTGAACCAATAAGGATGAGTTTTCTATCCTTGTACTTGAAAATACCTAACACAATTAATCCAAGTCCAACAAAACCCCCGATTAGTGGAATAAGTCCAAACCAACCGCGACTATACAAATGTTTACCTGGAGAAGAACCAACTCTCATAATTAATAGCTGTGATGTTTAGGGTTTTCCGATTGCCACCAACGTCGAACATGTTTATGTAGTACTGGCATTTGAAATACCGTCGCTCCATAAACTTGTTGATGATGATTAAAGATAGAAAAGATTGGTTTTATGTCCTTCCGCCAGTATTACATAAACATGCATGTTGTAGGCAGCTTTTCTTTCACCCGAACCGTTTGTAATTTTTTGTCCAATAAGCCTCTATGAAGCCCCACTTATTGTCCTTGTATTGCTCTATTATTCCTATCGGCTTTTTCTCCATAAGCGTCTTCTTGTTTCCTTGTACCCTGTGAATATAAACACCGTCTTTTACATCTCTGTTCTCACACTCATAGCCTGCTATGTTGCCAATCCTAATTGCTTTATAGTTGTCTATATAAAACAAGTCGCTGTCCCAATTCATATCAGCACAACCGCTACGATGGTAGGAAAAATAATACTTTGTTCCTCCTAATGGTTTTGGGTCAGGAAAATCCGAGAACTTCTCAACCAATTTGAAATTCTTTGTTGACTTATCGAATAGAAGCAGGTCTTGAATTGCAGGCACATTACTCATGTAGTGAATTCTGATGTCTTTCAATCCGTCACCACTGAAGTCGTCAAATTCAAAGTTAGCATGAAGGTCACCAAGTTTTAATATAGTGTCAGCCCTGGTGTTTAGCACATATAGAGTGTCGTTTGTTTTATATAAAGCTTTGTACGTCTCTCCAAAGATTATGGCAGTGTCCACATGCAAAAGTGTTGTATCAATTTGGTCTGTGTCAGCCGTTTTGGCATGAGTAACAGTTGCTGTCTTGCTGTCATTGCAACTTGTCAACAAAAGAAGTAGAAGAATAGTAGTGATGACTGTTCTCATAAAGTTGCCTACAACGTAGAACATGTTTATGTAGTGCTGGTATTTGAAATACCGATGCTTCATAAAATGGTTGATGATGATTAAAGATAAGGAGTATCGATTTATGTTCTGCCGCCAGTATTACATAAACATGCATGTTAGGCGTGGTTTATTTCCCGATAAGGCTGATTATCTTTTTGTTTAAACTGTCCCCTTGGTAATATAAGTCATTAGCTCTTATTACTATACCATGGTAGTAGTTAAAGAGCACTCTAAGGTCTTCAGGTTCTTTACTTTCCTTTTTGTAAAACCTCAAATCGTAAAATCCTGTATTGATATTTTGCCTGTCCATATTTCTAAACTTAGGAGCTTGACCAAGCAAAGCTGAAATACTATCTATGACTTCAGGAGAAGTGATTGTATAGTTCTGCTGAGATTTACTAATAACGATACTGTCAATTCTTTCACCTTCCAATATGCCTGCATCGATACCTTTTTGTGGTTTAAGCCAGATATACAGCATAAAGAAAACGAAGACAACTAATGAAAAGCCAAAAAATTTATACTTCAATGATTAAGGTTAAGAATTTGGTTTAAAAATCACGCCTAACGTTAGACGTATTTGTGCAGGGGTGGTGTTCAAGGAACACCAGCCCGAACAAATGCCTGGTTAAAGATACTGCTGTTGATGATTACTTACTACAGCTAAATAGATATTCTTCCGCCGAAACTGAAGCAGAGTAATGAACTACAGCCGAAGCTGTCAACATTCAGCCACACTTGCACAAATACGATTGTTGCAAGCAGTATTGTTTAAGTCAAGGTGATTTCCAATTCAGGTGTTCCTACTTCTTTGTTCATAGCATTGAAGGTTTTAAAAACTTCAGTTCTTCTTTTATTCAGTGTGTCTGATATACCAAGCTTTCCATCATTTGGAATACGAATGAAGTCTTGTCCTTGTATTATTTCTCCTTGTGCAAGTTGCAGAGTTGTATAGTCTCTTATCTCTTGCAACATTTTGATTATTTCTTTAGCGCCGTCTCTTAGGGATGCACTTGAAAAGTTTTCTGAACTGAAAGAGCTTCCAATTAGCGTGTTCTGCCGGTCGTACAGCTTACCGGTAATGAAAGCTTGTTGACTATCTGATATGGCTTGAATAAAATTGCCACAATCATTCTCACAATTAAACCGTGTTGTAAATGCTGGTCGAAATAAAGATTTATAGAGCAATGATATTATGTGAACGTCTCTGTTGTATAAATTTAAACTTTTAAGAACTTCAGTATAATATAAGTAGGCAATTTCCGTATGTCTACTTATTTCTTCTTCGATAGTCTCCCAAAACCAAATTTCAACTTGAAACTTACTTTGCTTATGTCTGTCGTCATTAACATCGATTAGGTGATTTTGCAGATTGGCGTCTCTAAATGTGGTAGTCGAAATAATAAATTTGTCAAGGTTTATTTTGAAAGCTTCAGCGTTTAAAATTTCACTATCGATTGTAGTTTTGGTGATTTCAGTCGTTAATTTCTTTGTTGTTGCAGAGGAACGCTTTTTATATTTGCATTGAACCCCTATTGACCTATACTGTTTATCTCGCCCCCAAATGTCAACTCCATTTTGGCTTTGACCTTCTCTTCCGTATTTGTCAAAATCACCTTCAATCTTATATTTAGCTACGTCAAGAATTAGGTTTTCAAAGTCTTGCCAATTTCTTGGGGGATAATATGTCTTAGGTATTGTTTGCATAATATAGTTTTGGTAGTGTATGAATAATATTGCTTGCAACGTTACACATGTTTATGTAGTACTGGTATTTGAAATACTGTTGCTTCATAAACTTGCGGATGATGAATGAAGATAGAAAAGATTGGTTTATGTTCTTCGGCCAGTATTACATAAACATGCATGTTGTGTGCAGTATTTACGACCGTCACGGTCTATAATTTCCGTTTAATGTCCCCCGATAAACTATTGTATCATCTACTTTCCCGCCTTTAAAGAAAATGTAGTCAAGGGAATTTGCAGCTTTAAACATGGAATCCCCTGGCTCAATTCCGTCAGTTGGAGCACTGAATGGAAGGTCAAAGTCAGTACCATTTGAAAATATAACAGTATAGTTTTTATCTGTCTCTTTTTTGAACATTCTCGAAATACTACCTTTTACTTCTCTTTTTCGTAAGTCTTCAATTTCTTTTTGTGTAACCTTTCCAACAGTCATGAACCATATAAAGACTATCACGATAAATAAGATTAATATGAAACTCTTAGGACTCATAAAGTTTTCAATATTGCACACAACGTTGAACATGTTTATGTAGTACTGGCATTTGAAATACCACAGCTCCATAAACTTGTTGATGATAATTAAAGATAGAAAAGATTGGATTATGTTCTTCCGCCTGTATTACATAAACATGCATGTTGGGCGTAGGCTTTCTACCACTCTGCGTGAAAGTTTAATAATTCATAGGGGATTTTTCTTTTTATAAAGATATAGTCCCACCGATTTTTTGCGTGAACAAAAAGTGTGTCACCTCTAAATTGGAAAGTTTCCGAAACCACTCCAATTGCTCCCCCTCCTGAAACTTGTGTTATCAAATCTCCTTTTATTTTGCCATCTTGACTATATAGAACACCTCTCCAACCTGTGAAAGTAGGGTCGAACATTTCCTTACTTAGTATCTGCTTTTCTCTGTCTAAATGAAATAGGCTGAAACACCCATTTCCATAAAATCTATAAGCTGCGTAAGTAGTTCTTGGGTCTTGATTATTCAGTCTTGATAGAACATTTATGGGTTTATCACCAACATAAAAAGAGGTATTATACTCCTCATAAATAACCGAAGTGTCAATTTGAATTAAGATTGATTTGTCAAAGTATATTCTGTTTTTATAGACCTTCGGATTTGTTGCTGCTCTTTGATACCCATTTTTTAATATAGTTGTCTGAATACAAGCAGTCAATAAAAAAAGAGGGAGAATAATTTTAATAGTCTTCAATGTTTCAAGGCATTTATGTATAGTCAGTTAAGCTTACGCCCAACGTTGAACATGTCTATGTAGTACTGATATTTGAAATACTAATGCTTCATAAACTTGTTGATGATGATTAAAGATAGAAAAGATTAGTTTGTGTTCTTCCGCCAGTATTACATAAACATGAATGTTGTGCGCCGCTTTAGTCTCCAAACGTTGACCATAGTGATGTTGTGCTGCACTTCCATTCTTTTATATATACAAAAGGTTCTGAATGGTTTGCCAAGTTAAACCTCTTGTTAAGATAAGTATGTAAAGCCTTGTCTAACTTTATTCTCCGCCTATACTCAGCTAAACATGACAAGTCCTTAATGTACAAAAATATTTGCTCTTGATAATTCATTGAACTGTCAGCTACCAAGTAACAAACGATGAAGGTGGTGCTATCAATTTCTCTTTTATACAACTTCATCAAGTCTTCAAAGCTTCTGATTGACAGATTTTTTTCATCAAAAAATACTTGAATAGGAAAGGGTTCTTTCGTCCTCGAGAAGAAACGATAATAACCTTTTGAAGTATCCTCATAATTCTTGTCAATAACCCTTTCAAAACAGATAGTGCTGTCATAATCATAAAGCTGTATAACCTTTCTTTCTTGCAATTGTGCAATTCCTTTGGCAGATAGAAATGACAGACAAACAAAAAGGATAAATCTAAATATGGCTGTCGTGAATTTCATTGGTTATAAGATGCTGTAGAAGACTGTTTCCATAAGTGGCGCACAACGTCAAAAGGCTTGCCGAAGTAGCGGAATTTGAAATACAACTGCTTGGCTGTCCTCTCTCGATTAATTATTGGTTTGTGGTTGATTTTAGTACTTAGCCGCTATTTTGGCAAACCTGTGTTATGCGCCTCTCGTTAAGACAAATCGAACATCTTTTCTCAAGCTATATTTCCCGGTAATGTATCATGTCACCATGTCCCCAAAAGTTAAACCCATTGTCTTCCTATAAATATCTGGCAATTCCACCGCTTTGTTATAGTCAACTTTTCCAAACGTCAAGACTTTAAGTAGCCAAGTGAATAATACAATAGGAAGGCTTATAAGCTGGAGGAGAGCTATGCTTGAATTAAACTGTTCACCTTCACTTAAAAAGTGTTGTGTAACATCAAATCCACTTGCATCGAGATTATAAACGGTTACGAACTTTTCTATCAACTCGTACGTATCATCACCCGCAATTTGCAGGTCTTCCTCAATATCCTTTTTCACCGAAGTAATTTCTCCAGCAGTTTCTTGTTCCAGAAACAATTTTACTTCTTGGTATGCTTTACGCAACTCCTTAAACTCTATTTGATAGATTGACTGTTCCATAAGCGGCGCATAACGTATGTATTGTCGATTGTTCGCAATGTATTAAAAAATATTGTTAGTCAGAGTTTCAATTACTTATGATGGTTTATGCAATGATTTTGTAGTTGCGACAATACAACTAGCCAACCTTATAATAGCTCCTTAATATCTTCTATTGGACTTAAAATATGCAGCAGGTCTTTGTTGGTAACGTGAAGATAACGCAAGGTTGTTTTTATGTTACCATGCCCTAAAAGCTTTTGTATAAGTACAACGTCTGTTCCCTTATCAAGCAAATGAGTAGCAAAACTGTGTCGTAACATGTGCATGCTTCCAGCCGCTCTTACTCCAGCCCGCTCTTTTGCAGCCTGTATGATAGCTTCAAGGCTTCGTACACTATAGCGACTGCCTGCAACACCACCTTCAAAAAGATACAATGCCGGCTTGTATTGCTTATAATATTCACGCAGCATAACCAGCAGTGCAGGACTTAAACTTACCACCCTGTCTTTTTTGCCTTTGCCCCGCTTTACCCACAACAACCTTCTTTTACCATCAATATCACCAGCTTGCAAACCTGTTATCTCACTCACTCGTAATCCGCAACCATAAGCAAGCATGATCATTGTTCTATGCTTAAGATTAGTGATGGCCCTTATGATAGCGGCTATATCTTCTTTGCTTACCACCTTTGGAAGTTGCACTGGCTTTTTTGGCCGCGGCACTTCAAAGAAAAACTTCTCTCGTCCAAGCACCTGCTCAAAATAAAATTTCAAAGCATTAATACGGCTGTGAAGAGTATTTTCTGAAAGCCCCTGTTGTACACAGTACAAAAAATAACGCCGCAAGTCTCCAGGCTTCAACTCCTGTACAGGAATTTCTCCTAGCTTTTGTAGAAGTTGTGCAAATTCATTCCTGTACGTTTTTATAGTGCTGGGGCTATAAGCTTTCATCTGCAGAAATCCGGTAAAGTGTTGCAGTTCTTCCTGGTTGCAAGCTGCTATACATATTAAAGCAGACTTACAGGTTTGTACTACTGGCTCCACCAATACAGCCTCACTTACTGGTGCTACTTCAACCATCATATTAGCAGGTATCTTGCATCTCGCTCTGTTTTCAGCCGTATCCGGTATATGCCACCTTCACCCCGTAGGATTGAAAAACTTCCGAAGGCGGTTTCTCAAATAAATCTTCCCGTTGCCAGATTTCAGGTACTTTTCTCTCCGCGTTTCATCTTGTTGATCAATACATCCTTCAAAGTAAATCAATCTTAAGGGACGTCTGAATTGTGTAGAAGGAACTTTACCTTCATTATGTAATTCTAGTCGCTTTCTCAGGTCAGATGTATAACCTGTATACAATAGGTTATCTTTTTCACTAAGTAAAACGTACACGTAGTAGTACATATCAATCAATTCAACGGGGTAAAGGTCTTGCTCCATCGGGCACCCGGCACTTTTTTGATCCTCTCTACCCATTCTGCATTGAAAGGAAACATTACCAATATTCTTGATTGGTAACGATGTAAAATAAGCCGGCAGGTTACAAGCATAAAATCAATTTATAGCTTCGCTTACCTCACTTACATCTTCTTCACCAACACAATATAAAGCTTTGACTATCAAATAAAAAATGCAGAATGCACCGATTCCTTCACCTCAGGGAGGTTTTCATCCCATTTGTCAGTACCGGGAGCATAAACCTGTGGTAAAAACCATAATTCTTTTCCTGCCCTCATGTAAACCTGCCTATAGTTTTCTTCGTCTCCCCTGTTGGTCTTGGTTTGGTTTGGTCCGGTAATTACCGGACTAAATACGAAGAAAGAGTGGAGAAGTCAAGAGGAAAAGGAAGAGGTGATTTATGATTGAAGATTGCAGATTTAAGATTGATAAAGTACGAGATATGAAGTACGATTTACAATTTCTGATTTCTAATTTCTGATTTTGGGATGTCGGATTTGTGGCCGGGCGTGGGTTCTTTTTTGACTTTTTAATTTTGAACTTTTTGAACCACAACGACACGACGACACAACGATGCACAACGGTTTCCATTTTGCATTTTACATTTTTCATTTCCTCCCCTTTTGACTTTTGAATTTTGACTTTTGAATTTTTAGCCACTAAGGCGCAATGACACAAAGAGGCACATAGGGAGATTGCAGATTTCTGATTTATGGATGTCGGATTTGGAAGGCGAAGAAGGAGGCTGGAGTACCAAGAACAATTGAAGTACGATATACGAAGAACGAGGTCAAATTGAAGATTTAAAATTGAAGATTTTAGATTGGTAATGCAGGAATGTCAGTAGTAAGAAATTCGCAAATACTTGAACAGCTACAACCGATCCATGAATGCTTTTGCTTTTTGCTTTTTGCTTTATACTTTTTGCTTTTTGCTTTTTGCTTTTTGCTTTTTATTTTACATTTTACATTTTTCATTTGCACCTTTCATTTTACATTCCTCCCCTCCATTTGGCATAATTCCTTTACCTGCCTTAGAAAAAAACATGAGGTGGCGGTATGATGTAAAAACAGAATTGGCACTTGCCTTTTTACCTACAATTACAGTGGTGCTTGTGTTATTGCTAATCGAATCATTTTCGCACCAGCGCCTACTGTTTGCATCACTGGCATCCAGCGCGTTTCTTATTTACCTGGATCCACGGCACGAGATGAACAATATAAAGACGCTAAGCATTTCGCAGACAAGTGCTGCCCTGCTAGGCTTTGTTGTTTACCTGGCAGCAGGGTCTGGTTATGATTCCGCTGCTATAGCCATGATCTTGTCCATAGCTGTAATGATTTTCCTAAAGGCGATGCATCCTCCCGCTGTTTCTACTGCACTATCTTTTGCATTTCGCGAGGCCGATGGAAGCAACTTGCTGTTGTTCCTGACTGCACTATCGCTGCTGGTGGTGCTGATTGTACTGCAGCGTATTTCCATTTGGCTCATACGAAAAGAAGCTCCCAAAATAGAGGACAAAATAGAATGAAGTGTGGCGTTACTATCGCTACCTATTCTTCAGCATTTAGCTGCCTTTCTTCTTTTACTATGATAGCGGGCTTACCCTCGTGACTGGTTATTCTTCCTACTACGCAAAAACGTTTGTTCAGCATCTTCTTTTCAGGATCTACAGAAAAACGCTTCAGGTCGTTTTGCGGGAATACAAGCGTGAGGTAGTGGTTTGGATAATCTGGTCCTACCCATAAGCGGACAGGCGCGTTCTTATTTACGTTTACATACCTGCCGTAATTAACCCGATCGCACACTGTAACACGCTTTCCCTGGTAATCTTTAGCCTGTGCTGCAGTAATGGTATCTGCATCTTTAAACTTTGGCCGCACCTGGGCATTAGTAGAATTTGCAACGAACAGAAGGAGAAGAATATTTAGAATTAGGAGTTTCATAGACTGCACTTTTATGTAGGCGCTTCAATTTCTAAGCCATGGAAGGAAGCAAAAGCGGAGGTACCGGGTATGGGGTATGAGGTATGGGGTATGGAGTTAAGATATCAGCCATCAGATGTCAGCTTGCAGCTTTGATGCATTGGATATGAGGTATCGGGTATCACTTTAAACCTTAGACATCAAACCTTAAACTTTAAACATAAACCTTAGACATCAAACCTTAAACTTTAGACCTTAAACCTTCACCCCCACACATAGTCTTACTAAAGGATCAGGTTTTACACTTCCAGGCTTGCCACTTCAGCAGGCAAATAAACTGGCACCAGCACTACATCCAGAAAGGGTCATAGGCTGGTGTTATCTATTTTAGAAGTTCCATCTCCTCAATTTCTACCACCTCCTTCATATTACAATTTAATGATGAAGGTTTTGCATACTGGTTATATTTGCCAACCTTTTCATCCAAACCTTTGCCATTTCTTTATTTACACAATACAGGCTGGCCAACATGTAACTCATGAGCAAGTACAGGATAAGAACCCTATTGGTGCTATTGTTTTTAATAATTTTCCTGCAACAGTATGCACAGCCTGTATTTCCCGGCAACCTGTCACCACTTCGGCCACACAAACAAACCTCTTGCGCTACCGATGTTTTTATTACAGCAGCCAGGGATGGTATTGCTTACCAACAACAGGAAAGCAGGATGAATGACCTTATCCGTTCGTACAGGCAGGTGAATGATACGGGCATATTGACACTACCAGTGGTAGTACACATCGTGCAGGATGATCCTTATTTGATTACTGACCAAACCATTGCCGATGCCATTAGCGACCTGAACGACGCTTACAGCAAGTCAGGTGCATATGCAGCCAGTACAGGTGTTGATACCAGGATCAGGTTTTGCCTGGCAAAGAAAGACCCGGAAGGGGGCGTCACCAATGGCATCACCCGTACTACTTCGTATTATGGTCACGATCTAAACCCGGTGATAGAAGATGCGAGACTAAAAAACCTTGTGCAATGGCCGCCGGATCAATACATCAATATCTGGTTTATAAAAAATATGCGGCTCGACCTGGTGCCACGATTTGAATGTGGCAAATGGATAAGAACCATCTCACAAGGTTACGCTACCATGCCTCCCGGCGGCACACCACTCGATGGAATTGTTGTAGCTGGATTTGGTTATTTACTGGCGCACGAGATGGGTCACTACCTGGGCCTTTACCATACTTGGGAAGGACTGAACTGCAGGAACAATGACTGCACCCAAGATGGAGACAGAGTTTGTGATACGCCACCTGATGCATCGCTGTCAGCTGCGGCCTCTTGCAATTCTCCATTCAACTCATGTAGCACAGATACGCTCAGTGGATTTACTGCTGATGTTCCTGATATGATCAACAACTTCATGGACTATGGCAACGAGAGCTGCCAGAACAGTTTTACCCAGGGGCAGAAGGACAGGATGCGCGCTGCTATTAATACCATGCGTCCTGGATTACTGCAGGACAAATGCACACCGCCTTGTTCGGCTACTGTACAGGCAAATTTCACCCGCGACAACCATTATCCCCTACCGGGCAGCACCATCAACTTTACCAATACATCTACAGGGGCTAATACTTTTGAATGGCTTTTAAATGGCACTGTAGTATCTACCAGTGCTAACTACACTACATCTTTTGCAGCACCCGGAAAATACAAGGTTACGCTTAAGGCATTTAATGGTAGCTGCTATTCCACCTATACACATTACGTGATCGTGAATTGTGGTGTTGCTGCCAGGTTTTATACCGATAGAAGAGAGCTGGCTGCAAAGGCACCTGTATATGTTGACAGTGTACAATTTTTCAACACATCGGTAAATGCCACCAGCTATACCTGGTATATGCGCAGCAGTACAGGCATGCCCAACCAGGTAGTTAGCACAGCGGCTAATTTCAAATATGTGTTTACCCAGCCTGGAAATTATTTTGTTCGCTTGATTGCTACCAACGGCAGCTGTTCAGATACCACCAGCATATTTACCATAGAGGTTATGGATCCTACTCCCGACGGTGCCGTATATGTATCGCAGGCAGAATGTGTACAGGAAACAAAAGTGCGGGTAAGCTTTGCCCTCTGCAACTTTGGATACGCTCCTATTGCTCCCGGTGTACCCATTAGTTTTTATGACAACGATCCACGTCTACCGAATGCCAATAAAATAGACACCACCATTTATTTGAAAGACACTTTACAAGGACATTGCTGTGCGCCGCTTTACCATCATGTGTTGAATGTTGGGTATAAAAAACTGGATAGAGTGTTTGTTGTTTTTAATGATGCAGGCAATAACCTGCCTGTTGTGCTTCCAAATACCAATCTCATAGAATTGACCTATGGCAACAACTTTGGAACGATCAGCAACTTTGCTTTTAAAGTAAATGCAACACCTGCTACATCCATACTTGAATGGGGCGATACTGTACAACTACATGCACAAGCTTCGCCGGGCATAGTAACCGGTTATACATGGAGCACACCCCGCGATCTAAGCTGTACCAATTGCCAGTCACCTGTATTGATAGCAGATTCGTCCATCATCAAAACAGTAGTTGCTACCAGCAGGCAAGGTTGTACAGATACGGCTGTTGTAGATATACAAGTACCACCATACAATGATTTTTCTGCCAGGATAACTGCTGTTGAATGCACCTCTGTTGATAGTTTATTTGTGCGCTTTATATTGTACAATGCCTTCAAACGAGGAGTACTTCCCAAAGGCTTACCTATCTCTTTTTACAACGGAAATCCACGAACGGGCACTGCTGTTTTGCTACCGCCTGTATTTACATTAACGGATACAGTAAGAGCAAAAGAGTCCACGTTTGAAACTTTTATTAAGGGCATGAACACAGGTCGCATTTATGCGGTTGTAAACGACAGCGGCAGGGGTGTTCCTGTTGCTTTGCCTAATACAATCCTATTGGAAAAGTCGTACGCCAATAACATCTCGGACACGCTTTACCAACCAGAGGTACTGGTGGTGCAGCCTGCCGATACTACAGTTATTCGTAAACAACCTGTTCCACTAAACCTGCTTTCAACTATCTACAATCCCTTATCAACCGCATGGATCACTAGCAATAACTCATTGCTGAATTGCCTTACCTGCATATCGCCAGTTGTTATACCTTATGAAACATCTGTGGTGAAGGTGCGTACAGAAAACCGGTTTGGCTGTATGTTGCAAGGAAGCGCGCAGGTGAAAGTTTACCCGCCTGATTTCACAGTTACCATACTTGATACAAAATGCTATACCAACACAGCTGCATTAGTCACCATCAACATCTGTATGAACAATGCATACGACACTACCTGGGCAGGAATACCGGTATCTTTTTATGATGGAGACCCTGCAAACGCAGGCACAAGACTATTATCACCTGTTTTTTATACGCCTCAATTAGCTGCAGGCAACTGCAACACGTACACCTTCCGCATAACAGCGCCTACTACAGGCAAACTATATGCAGTTGTAAATGATAAAGGCACCAACAGGCAACAAGTACCTGCTGTGGCATATGCAGAAACAGATATAACCAACAACACTGTGGATGTATCCTACACTCCATTCCAGGTGTCGATTGATCCTGCAGATACCACCATACAACGTCTTACACCTGTACAACTTACACCTATAGCTGTGGGAGGCATTATAAGTTCTTATGCATGGGATCCTTCTCCTTTTATATCGTGCACCAGTTGCGCTACTCCTGTTGTAACACCTGAATACTCTTCACAGTTTCGTGTATTTGTACGCAACGAATATGCATGTACAGATACAGCAATGGCAATAGTACGAACCAGTGCATCAACGCATGTATTTGTTCCGGATGCATTTACACCTAATGGCGATCGCAAGAACGATGTACTGTATGTACTGGCCGGGCAGGATGTGGTTACCATCAAAAACTTTGGTATCTACAACCGGTGGGGGCAGCAGGTTTTCCAGGTACAGAATGTGCCACCCAATACACCTGCACATGGATGGACAGGCCTGGTTAATGGAAAGGAGGCAGCAACAGGCACTTATGTTTACATGCTTACGATTGGCTTACGCAACGGCAGCCAGGAAAACCTGAAAGGAACCATTGTTCTGATAAGGTAAATATAACTGCACCGGCAGCTCATCATATTGCTATTGCTGTTTATCTTTAGAAAGATGCACCAGCTTGTTTACAGCATAAAAAAAGCAGTATGAAAAGAACCACATCGCGCCGCACTTTCTTGTCCGATACATCATGGATAGTAGGTGGAAGCCTGCTACTACCGGGATTACTTACAGCACACCAGAGCTGCGCTCAACAAGAAAGCAAGAAACTAGGAATAGCACTGGTAGGATTGGGCAGTTATTCAGCCAACCAATTAGCACCTGCTCTACAGGAAACGAAGGACTGTTACCTGGCCGGAATTGTCACGGGCACACCTTCTAAAGAAGAGGAATGGGCAAAGAAGTACAACATACCGCAAAAGAATATTTACAACTACCAGAACTTTGACAGCATTGCCAATAACAAAGACATAGACATTGTATACGTGGTATTGCCGATAGCCATGCACAAAGAGTTTACCATAAGAGCGGCGCAGGCAGGCAAACATGTGATATGCGAAAAACCTATGGCACTGAACGCTGCTGAATGCCAGCAGATGATCGATGCTTGTAAAAAAGCAAATAGGATGTTGTCGATCGGTTATCGCTTACACTTTGAGCCGTACAACCAGGAGATGATGCGTCTTGGCCAGCAAAAGGTATATGGCGCTGTAAAAACAATTGACACAGCCAATGGCTTTACCTATGGTGGAGATCCTAATGCATGGAGATTGAAGAAAGCATTGGCAGGTGGTGGGGGATTGATGGATATGGGAGTGTATTGCGTACAGGGCGCCAGGTATACTGTAGGAGAAGAACCTATCTATGTAACGGCAAGGGAAGAGAAGACAAGGCCCGAGCTTTTTAAAGAAGTTGATGAAACGGTTTACTTCGACCTGGAATTTCCCGGTGGCACTATTGCGCATGGTATCTCCAGCTACAACAAGAGCTTTAGCTATCTAAAAGCAAAAGCAGAAAGAGGTTGGTTTGACCTGACACGCGCATTTCCTTACCGTGGATTAGAAGGTGCCACCATTGATGGTCCAATGAAATTTGATGCACATGTAAACCAGCAGGCAAGGCAGATGGATGACTTTGCACAATGCGTAAAGTACAACAAGCCTACCCGTGTACCAGGTGAAGAAGGAATGAAAGACATGAAGGTGATAGATGCCATTTACCGGAGCATAGCAAGTGGGAAGAGGGAGAAGGTGTAGGGGTCAGTTGATTAGTTGATCAGTTGACAAGTTGTTACGTGTTCCTGGTTTCTTGTTCCTGGTTCTGATCTTGGGGAGTGGTGAGTAGTGAATTATCCCTTCAAGCAACAACACAATATTTATCAATCAATATCTACTATTCATTATTCACTACTCACCATTCACATTCACCATTCACTCTTCACAATTTACATTCAACTCACTACTCACCATTCACCATTCACTACTCATCACTAATCTCCAATCACTAATCTCCAATCACTAATCTCTAATCCCTCCCCTACACCGCTATAGCTCCAGATTGGTAAACATTTGCCACTGCTTCAAAGTAACGCTGCAGGGCGTGCTCAAGCGTTGGCAGCTTTATTCCTTTCTCACTTTTCAAAACACTGTAGTTGGGCCTCTTTGCTTTCAACCCGAGTTTATTCAATGGTTTTCCTACAACTAACGATTGATCACATCCAGCCATTATAGCTACTTGGCGAGCAAGGTCAGCCCAGGTTGTTTCGCCATCATTGGTAATATGAAATATTCCAGATTGATCATCGAGTAGCAGGTCCAGTGTTTCATTCACCAGGTCGGGAACATAGGTAGCTGCTATATGCACATCATTTGCTGCTACTACTTTTCTTCCTTCTTTCAAGTCTGCAAGTGTAGTAGTAACGAAATTGAAGTTATCCCACGGGCTAAAGAAGCTGCTGGTTCTTATGATCAGCGCATTCTCATTTACCTGTGTGATCTTTTCTTCCATCATAGCCTTGCTCCTGCCATACACGTTCAGTGGGTTCACAGAATCACTCTCTACATAAGGCTCGTCTTTAGCTCCATCAAATACAAGATCAGAAGAGAAGTTCACCAGTTTGATAGAATACTTTTTGCACAACTCAGCCAGTATAACAGGACCATTACAATTTGCCTCCATACAACTTTCATGTGCCTGTTCTGCCTCATCAACGCGTACATAACCGGCGGCATTCACAATCGCCCACGGATGTAATTCCTGTATCACCTGCTCTATGGTTGCAGCATCCGTTATATCTACATCTGCGCGGCTAAGCAGCATGTGGTGGATATTTCTCTCCAGGCATAATTTACTAAAGGCAGCGCCCAATGTGCCCGACTTACCCAATACCAATACTGGCTGGCACTTGGGCTTGTTCTTCCTGCTTTTCATAGGTATTACATTGGCAGGATAAACAGGCCGTGTATCACGTTTCCACCAACCCTCTGTTTCCAGCACCGGATGGTAGTAAACCTTACGCCGGGTAAGCACCTGTATCAATCTGGCCAATGCCGTCGGCCTTGGGCAACCTGTGCTTACATTGAACACACCGGGCTCATAAGTACCCCATGGTTCGGTGACCAGTTTATTCCATCCATGCAGTCCAAAGATGGCCCACGCAGTAAGTGCTCTTATATCTACACCTTCAGCTTTCAGATCATTTACTGTTTCCCACATTTCATTGAACCAGCGCATCTGTTCTTCGCGGGTGCTATGCAGGTGACATTCAGTAATAGCAAGTGGTAATTGTAAATGTTCATAAGCTTCGCGCAATAAAACATAAGGCCCACTCTCTTCCTTTAGCGGCACAAGCACTGTATGTATATCAGCATACTGGTGTTGATGATTTCCACCATGAAACTCTACAGGATACTTGCTCATATCCTCATCCAGGTAACGCTCGGAAGTGAGGTAATAATTGAAGCCACATACATAAGGAATACAGTAGTTATCGCGGAAGTACAATAGCTCCTCTGCAGTAAGTCCAACCTCCTGCGTAAGAAAGTTCCACATTGGATGTTGCTCATCTACGCGGCCACATAGCAGGTCGTACGATATCCAACGACGCTGGTTCTCAAAATCCGCCTGGTACTTAAGCAATGGTGTGCTGTAAACTTTTGCAAGATCCTCTGTCTGCACAAGCTTTGCATCCGGGTTTATTTCCCGTATCACGCGCATAGCCATCACGGTGGCTTTTAGCTCGCTTAAGAGTATCTTATAAAAACTGTAATTATCTTTTTTGTGCGGGTACCAGTGGCCGTACAGGCCGCAGAAGCGCGCAGTGGTAAGCGGTTCATTAACCGGCGTGTAGTATTCAAGCCATGGAAATTTTTCAGCCACCAATCTTGCATAATTGGCTACACCTTCCTCAAAACTTCCATCAAAAAAATTAACCCATGCCGGCCCGCTACCATGATGTACCAATCCAGCTATGGGTTCTACATTGAGTTCCTTCAACCGCGTCAGGCTGCGCTCTACAAACGACCAATCTATAACCGTATCTTTTTGTGGCTGGTGCTTTTCCCAAAGCACGGGGTATCGCAACATTTTAATTCCTAACGAAGCTATCAGGTCTATATCACCTGGCCTGTTGTAATGACCGGAATATTCTGACTGATCGTGGTAGGCATCTCCTACTCTATTAATTGTTCCTTCTAATCCACCCCAGATTTCAATTTCATTTTCGGCAAGCATAAAAATCATTTTTGTTATCAAATCCGAGCTAATCTCTTTGCTCATTTATATAAGCTTTCGATGCCGCTAAAACAGCTTAACATCTAAAGCTTGTAGTTATCCTTTCTTTTCTGACCGTTATTTTTAATCGAATACTTGTTTAATGAAGGGCAAAAAACTATGCCTTTTTGTAAAACCATTTTTTAAGCACCAGCTGGCAGTACATAATAAGTAGATGATTGAACCGTAGAAGAAACTTTAGCTATTGAATGGTAAGGATTTATGAATGTGCTGGGTCGGTAAAAAAATAGATACTAACCAATGCAACTTATTTAAGAAGCCATTAAAGCAACACGTAAAATATTGATTTAGTTGGGGAATGCGGTACTCAGCAAAAGCATCATCTTATTTGGTTACTGCAACAAGAATGAGATATACACTTATAAACATCAAACATTTTTATGCTCCTGTAAAAGATAGGAATGCAATTGTCGAAAAGTTTCTTACACAGGTTTTAGTTCAAGAAATTATAGCATGTTGCTGGTACTATTTTTTAAACATAATTCTAATTAAAATATTCCTCTAATCTTAAAGTCGCATTTGTATGACCACTACCACTGCTGTATGGAAACCCTCCGCCGAACCTACTTCTTATCCATCCCTTACACAAGATATAACTGTAGATGTAGCCATTATTGGAGGTGGCATTACAGGTATCACTGCTGCATATTTATTAGCAAAGGCAGGTAAGAAAGTGGCAGTATTGGAATCCCGGAGTGTAGGCCAGGGTTCAACAGGACATTCTACCGGTAATCTTTATGCGCCTGTTGGTAGCGAAGGTATGCATACCGTAAAGCAGAAGTGGAATACAGAGGTATTACAACAGGTAGTTCAGTCACGAGCTGCTGCTGTCAACTTTATAGAAGAGAATGTGAGAACACATGGGATTGATTGTGATTTTGTACGTGTACCATGGTGTTTATTTTCAGAACCAGGTGGCAATACGCCTTATGTAGAAATGGAAAGAAGTATGGCCGAGAAGGCAGGGCTGGAGATTGTAAATGGCGTTCCTTTCCCTATGAATATAGAAGCGGGTTTTACTATTCCGAACCAGGCTCAATTTAACCCACTACAATACACGGTTGGCTTGGCCAAAGCCATAGACACTGCCAATTGCCAGGTATACGAGCACACAAAGGTGCTGAAGGTAAATGATGGTGATCCATGCACATTGGAAACAACCGGCGGCACAGTTACAGCGTCCAAAGTGATCATGGCGACACATACGCCTAAAGGGGTTTACCTGGTGCATACTTCGCTGGAGGTTTACCGCGAATATGCAGTGGCGGTTACACTAAATGGTGAATACCCGCAGCCCGGTATCTTCTGGGATATGATAGGTACAGAACATTATTCGATGCGTACTTATGATTCGGAAGCAGGGAAAGTTTTGCTGGTACTTGGAGAAAGCCATAAAACCGGTTTAAAAGAAAATAATGAAGAATGCCTGCAGAAGCTGGAGACATTCCTTCGGAAAAAATTTGATGTTGCATCTGTTGCCTACCGTTGGGCTGCACAGCAATACAAGCCGGGCGATGGCATACCACATATAGGTGTTAGCACCGGCAATACCAATACATATATAGCAACTGGTTTTGCAGCCGATGGTCTCACTTATGGCACTCTAGCGGCAATGATACTTTCAGATGAGATACTGGGTAGAGACAACCAGTGGAGCCAGACTTATAGAGCAGGAAGAATAACGCCTGTTGCATCATTCACAAGGTTTGTAAAAGAAAATGCTACCGTAGGTTATGAGCTGGTAAAAGACTGGATAGCTAAAAAGGATGCAGACAGCTTTGCCGAGGTGCAACCTAATGATGGCAAGGTGATGGAGGTAAATAACAAACGCTGTGCAGTACATCGCGATGAAAGTGGCGAGCTGCATGTAGTTTCAGCAGTGTGCCCACACATGGGCTGTATTGTTCACTGGAACAAAAGCGAAAAAACCTGGGATTGTCCTTGCCACGGCAGCCGTTTCCAACCAGATGGAGAACTGATAGAAGGCCCGGCTATTAATGGGTTGGCACCGGTGGAGGTTAAGGAGGAGGAGAATTGAGAATGATGAATGATGAGTTATGAATGAAGAGTTATGAAATATGTTGAATTTTGAATTTTGATTTTTGACTTGTACTTGTCATGCCGACGAAGGAGGCATCCCCTTTAGAAGTTGTTGGTAGCTTGTTTCTAGTTGCTAGTAAGATCCCCAATGGTGTCATGCCGACAAAGGAGGCATCTCATAAGAAACTAAAACTCTCTAGTCATAGAGGATCCTTCGTACCTCGGGATGACACAAATTCTTGTCATGCCGACGAAGGAGGATCAAAGAATTAAAGAGATTTTTATTAAAGAGGACCCCTCCTACGTCGGGGTGACAAAAAGTGCTTGTGATGCCGACGAAGGAGGCATCCCCTGTAGAAGTTGTTGGTTCCTGATTTCTAGTTGCTAGTTAGCTTCCCATGGTGTCAAGCCGACGAAGGAGGCATCTCATAAGATCCTAAAGTCTAAAATTCATTGGGGTATCCCTCGTACCTCGGGATGACACCAACATCAGCATCTACTTTCCAACAACTAATACCTAACATCCAACATCTAACATCTTTCATGGGATCCCTCGTACCTCGGGATGACACCAACATCAGCATCTACTTTCCAACAACTAACATCTAGCATCTAACATCTTTTATGGGATCCCGCAAACCTCGGGATGACATCATGTTTTATGGCTTTTGATTTTTACTTTTTGCTTTTTGCCTTTTGAATTTTGCCTTTTGACTTCCCATATTCCCTACGTCGTCCTGATCATATCCACTGCTTTCTCTTCTGCTACAGCCTGGTTAGCTTTGAAGCGGATAACGCGGCTACCTATCAATAAGATGGTAAGGCTGGTGACTGCACAGCCGGCCATCACACCTGTCATAGGTAATGCAGTATGGTTGCTAAGCATGCTTACCAGTGCAGACATCGTTGCACCAATGGCCATTTGTATACTTCCCAGCAAAGCAGAAGCACTACCGGCAGTTTTAGAAAATGGTGCCAGTGAAAGTGCAGAAGTATTAGGGAATGTAAAACCCTGGGAACATAAGAAGATAAAGATCAAAAAGATGGTGCTGAATACTTCCAGCCAACCAAGCCAGGTAAAGACAAATAAGACCAGTCCAATAGATGCCTGGCAGAACAAGGCCACTTTTACAATGGCCTGGCTGGTGAAGTTGCGCAGCAGCACGCTGTTTACCTGGCTCGATCCGATAAGCCCTAATGCAATGAGTGCAAAGATCCATCCGTACTGTTTTTCGCTTACGCGAAATATCTCCATGAATACATAAGGCGAGCCAGAGATATAAGCATATAAACCTGCTGATGCAATGGAGCCTGTTAGTGCATACGTATAAAACTGCGGCTCTTTCAATACATCCCTAAACCTGCGCAGTATTACAGGCGGCGCTAGCGAAAGCGTTTTATCTGCTTTCCTTCCCTCAGGTAAAAAGAAGTGAACTGCTACCAGGTTGAACACTCCCATTAGTGTCAGCACAACAAATACCCAATGCCAACCCAGCGATGCAGTAACATAACCACCCAGCGTAGGAGCAATGATGGGTGATACACCAATTACAAGCATGAGCAACGAGAAAACTTTGGCATTCTCTTCTACAGGAAAAATGTCACGCACTAAAGCACGCGATGCTACCATGCCCACACATCCACCTAATGCCTGGAACAAACGCAGTACGATCAATGCATCTGCGCTTGTAGCAACGGCACAACCAATGGATGCCGCAATGTATAATGAAAGGCCAAAGTACAATGGTCGCTTGCGCCCATACCTATCTAGTAATGGGCCATATAATAATTGACCTAATGATATACCTATAAAAAAGCTGGAAAGCGAAAGCGATATATGTGCAACAGTGGTATTGAGATCGGAAGCTATGGCGGGAAAACCCGGCAGGTACATGTCTATGGAAAAAGGTCCGATAGCAGACATCATCCCGAGTATCATTACAATGAAAAACTTCTTGTTCCGCATTAGCGATTTTTCTTTAAAAGCATGCCACTGTTGTTTTCAATTAATTTTAAATTTAGCAACAACAGTACATACCGGAAATTCTGGCAAAGCAATCGCTAGCTACAACATTAACTATTGTACCGGTGGAGTAGCTACCACCTTTCTTTGCAACCGCAGGATAAGCAGACACATATCTAATAAGATTAGCACCGAAATAATCAAATCACCGCTTCTACTTCCTGCTGACGTATTACTACAACTTTCGCCATGCGCATTTGGCTTTTCTTCTTTTTCCTTTTACCCCACCAGATATAAAAACCTGTAACTGGCAAAGAAGCTGCAATTAAGCTGGCGCAAAACATCAAGATTTTACCTGGCAAACCAAGGATAGCTCCTGTATGGATATCGTAGTTCATTCGTATGATCTTATCAGCAGTAACGGCATCTTTATATCTCCCAAAAACATGGTTAACTGGTAATTCTTCCATTGTATACTGGTCAAAATAACGGTAGTCTGTCTGCCAATAAGTCTCCCTGTCAGGATTTGCATTAGCAGCTATGGGTGATAGCGGCGTTTCTGCATCATGCACTTCTATGATCTCTGCAGTGGGATATTCCTTCTTCATCTTATGCCATACAACATCCATAACCGGTAAACCTCCAAGATCAATTGAAGGTTTGGTAGTATCAGAGAAAGGTTCTGCATATTCTAATTGCTTCTCACCTCCTGCTATGCCATGTACCGATTTAGCAAACCATTGAAAGCCCATTACCAAACCTGTACATGCAAGTATGATGGCTATCCATGTCATATAAAACCCGAGCACGTTGTGCAGGTCATAGTTTCTTCTCTTCCATGTAGCACCCCACTTAATGGTAAACCGCTGCTTGCGTGCTGCTTTATTGCGCGGCCACCAAAGTATTAACCCAGTGATCATAAGTATCACAAAAACCAAAGTAGCGGAAGCAACAATAGGTTGACCTATATGCTCTGGTAGCCACAGGTAATAATGACCCATGGTTACAACACGGAAGAAGTCCTTATCCATGTCCTTTACTTTCAGCACCTGCCCATCGTAAGGATTTACGTAAACAACATGGTAGTAAGACTCTGGCTCAAACTGGAAGAAGATAACCTGCGCTGCATGTGTTTTACCATCATAAAGTACAGCATGAAGATGTTTACCGGGAAGCTGTGCTTTACCAATGCCTTTTAATACAGAAGGCGCTAACATCTCAGCATTTCGTTCTTCTACAAAACGATACGGTTGCGTTGCATTTTCAATCTCTCTTTGAAAAGAAAGTATGCAACCTGTTATTCCCAAAAATAAAACCACTAGCCCGGACGCAAGTCCAAGCCAGAGATGAATTTGTATAATGATCTTACGCTTCATGCTTATAACTTGTATGAGATGGTTAACCTGCTGTTGATCTTTGGTTCTGCCTGCCAATAATATCCTGATCCATAATTAGGACCTCCTGAATACAGGTAGCTATTCAGCAGGTTGTTCACGTTTAAATTGATCCCAAATTTGTTGTTGTAGTATGATATTGCTCCATCGAGCCTGAAGTAGTCAGGTAAAGAACTTTCTGAATTATCGAATACGAACCATGAAGAGCGGCCAGCCTGGTATTGGTAACCCAATGAGAACCGTAAGCCATTGGCCTTGCCTTCAGTTAGTTTATAACTTAACCATGTATTATGCAAATGCTTGGTGGCTCCTGCTACCTGGTTACCAACAAGAGCCGGGTCACTATCTTTTGTTACCCTCGCTTCGGTAAAAGCATAATTGGTAACAACTTCAAGGTTGCGCGCCAATTCACCTTTCAGATCAAACTCAACACCAGTTGTTTTTTGTTGCCCTGATTGCCTGTTGAATGAGTACTGGCCTGTAACAGGATTGGGATGTTCGAGGTCTGCAGTCAGTACATTGTTGCGGGTGATCTCGTAAACAGAAAGTGTAGTATTCCATTTGCCGTTGAACCAATCACGCTTCACACCTAGCTCTACATTATCGCCTGTAACAGGAGAAAAATTCCTGTTCTGCCAGTCAAGTCCCGGATTGGCCACAAAGGCTTGGTCGTACACAGCATAAGTGGTAGTGTTCTTATTGATAGAATAGCTAAGACCAACGCGTGGTGTGAACTTGCTGTCCTCAGTATTACCACTGTATGGGTTGATGTTTTTATTGGTGGTGAAACGTCCTGCAAGTGTCAGACGGAGTTTATTCCTGAAGAAAGCCATTTCATCCTGCAGGTAATACGAAGCATAATTGTTATTGTATCGTACGCCTCTCTCCCTGATGCTTTTGCTGCGGTCCCATGCAGGTATAGCTGATGCAGGCACTTGCCCATACTGGGGGTTATAAATATTGAAATCATCCGAACCAAGCGCTGCACCCTGGCCCCAATCTGCGAAATAATCTTTATGTCCCATATCTACGCCGCCCAATATCTTGTGTAGAACAGCGCCTGTAGCCACTTCTCCATTCACGAAAACCTGACCGCTTTTGTTGATACCCAAAGCGTCCCAGATGCTGATGCCCCGCTGCATCAAACTATCATTATTACCTGAATAGCTCCAAGGCCAGATGCTTTGTCCTACCTGGTTGTAATGGAGATAAGATCCTTGTGCAGTAAGCTTCCAGTTGTTATTGAGCTTGTGTTCAAAAATCAGTAACAGGCTATTGTCGTTGATGACAGTAGGATCAAGATTGGGTTCAGCGGTAGTAAAATTCACAGGTAGGTCAGCGTATCTACGTTTAGAAAAAGCATAGTTGCTGCCCACTACGTTCATCTGCGAAAACTGGTGGGTAAACTCGGCCGTGATAGAAGTTTTGTCATCTACCAGGTATTTCAGTACAGGAACAATGGAGTACCTGTTATTAAATTCAAAATCACGATGCGAGCCTTTCGCCTGCCCCATTACGTTAATGCGGTACAACAGCTTACCATCTGCACTCAACTTTCCATCTATATCAGCTGTAGCGCGGTACAAGTCAAAACTTCCCAGTGATAGACTTACTTCACCTTTGTTAGTACCCGAAGGTTTTTTTGTCACCACATTATAAAAACCACCAGGCTCACCATTGGACAACATGAAGCCTGCAGGCCCTTTGATAAACTCTATTCTTTCAACCATACTCATATCTTCTGTAAGCGGTCCCCACGGCATTTGTACATTGATCCCGTTTCTAAATGCTGTCATCTGGCTGCCCCGCATGTTGATGCGTGCATAATTATCCCAGTGCTCTACCTTTTGCGCACCACTCACATTTCTTTGGATACCATCCAGCATATCAAAAGCTTGCTGGTCTGCTATAAGACCTTTGGTGATAACCTGTATATTTTGCGAAACTTCTAATATAGGTGTGGTAAGGCGAAGAGAAGGAGACACCAACCCTGAACGAAATTTACGGTTGCCGGTCACTACCACATCCTGCAATTGGCGTGTGGAAATGGTTAATTGAATTGTGACATCTGTGGAGCGTCCCTCTGCTACGGTTGCTGAAGCTTCTACTGTTTGGTAGCCAACCAATGAAGCATGTAATATATAATCCCCAGGAGCTAACCTCCTGAATTCAAATCCACCAGCCTCATCTGTGATAGCTCCTCGGCTTGTTCCTTTTATGGTAATGATAACTTCAGGTGCAGGTTGTCCTTCTGTAGTTGTTACTGTTCCTTTTATTGAACCGCCAGCCTCTTCGGGTGAAGTTGCAAATGCTTTCGTTGAGTATAGAATGATCAATGCCAGCCATAAACCGTAATTCCTCATTATGTGTGTATATGTTTTGAGTTGCAAAGGTGGGCATACACATCGAGCATCTACTGCCGCTTCGGGAACAATGACTTTCGGAATCAGGAAAACGTGAGATAAGAATCGGATGAGGTTTATCAATGCAAGGGATGAACGTTGCAAGATTCGGAAACTACAATAGGCTCTAAAGCAAAAGCCCCACCAGGTAAATGTTGGGGCTTTTGTTTTAAAACGAGAAAGTTACATATTAAACTACTTCTTCTTCCCTGCCTCCAACTGCTTAAGCAACTCACGTACTGCCACATCCAATTGTGTATCCTTGCCTGTTTCTCCTATAGGATTAGATACTGGAATATCCACAGGGCGTGGCGCCAGTTCCATGTTCTTTCCTTGCTGGTCGGTGATCTTTATAAAAGGCAGGCGAACAGTAGTACCATCAAAGAGCGTAACATTTGATGTATAGATGATCCATCCGCCTGTTGGCTCTCCTACTATTTTTCCTAGTTTAAGCGCACGATAACCTTCGCTGAAATCTTCTGCATCTGACAATGAGTGCTGGTTGGTAACAAGAATGGTTGGTGCATCGAGTGCACGCTGCCCAAGCATAGTGCGTGCAGGTGCTGTAGGCAATCCGCGTATCGTCATATTCATATACCCACGGCGTGATAACACATCCAATGCGTAGGCATTTACAAAACCACCATTGTTGTTGCGAACATCTACCACCACCCCTTCACGTGCATGGTTCTCTGCATCTATATCCAGGTAAAATTGGTTGAGCGACTCCTGGCTCATGTCAAACATATGCACATAGCCCAACCGTCCATTGCTGATCTTGTTTACATAATCCCGCTGCTGCTGAACCCACTGCTTGTACAACAAACCTTTCTCGGTGCCCATGCTTACAGGCCTCACATTCACCTTTTTGCCTTGTTTATCAATAGCAGTATTACCTATGGTAAGTGCTACCATCTTATTCGTCTTATGTTGCAGTAGCTCATCTACATTTGTTGTAGCAGTTATTGGTGTTCCATCAATAGCCAACAGGTATTGTCCAACCTTTACTTCACCTGAAAGATCAGAAGGGCTCATTGAAACCACTTCAGTTATTTTCAGGCTGCCATTATTCTCATATTCTTTCCTATCAAAGCGAAGTCCTATTCTACCTGTATTGAAACTACTGCTGCCACCGGATACACCTAAATGTGATGCGTTCAATTCACCTACCATCAATCCTAATATGCGGCGAAGTTCATCTGGTGTACCAGCACCGGCAGCAAGTGGCGCAAATGTTTTCCTTATGGCGCTCCAATTGGCTCCATGAAAACCCGGATCATAAAAGCCATTGTTTTGCATCTGCCATGCCTGGTCAAAAACTTCTAAACGCTCTTTTGCAAAATCAATATCTAATTCAGCTGTTACGGCAATAGATCTTGGAGTTTTAGTTTCCAGGCCGATGGCCCTGATCGTCCCCTGCTCCAGGTAGTACACCTCTTTTCCATCACTTGAAAATTGAATGGAACTTTTAGGAGATGACGTAGTAGTAAGCTGTTTTAAAACAGCAGGCTCTTTAGCCATTTCATCAAGTGAATACGTGTAAAGGTTGTTTTGACCCGCAACTGTAGCTGTTAGCACAAGCGTTTTTCCATCAGGACTTATTACATGATCATCTACATCCACACCTAAGGGAAGCATGCTCAACCTTTGCCTGATACCTTCGTACACAACTCGTGAAGAGTCACCGGACACTTTAGCCGTCTTCTTGAACATGGTATCTGTGGCTGGGGCTTTGGCAGTAATGGTGGCCGGAGCTGTTGGTGCAGTTTCAGAGAACAAGCTCATGAACTGCTCTTCACGGAAACGTGGCCGATGCGGCACAAGATCAACACGTGCTACAAATCCATTTTCTGTACGCTGGCGTGTATTGAACAAGATATACTTGCCATCCTTGCTCCAGCTTACACCTTGTGTAAACGTATTGGCAAGAGAGGTCACAGGTTTGCTCTCTCCTCCTGCTGCTGGCACTATATAAATATTGCGGAAAGATTTTTCACCGAAGCCTGCGTATGCAAGGAACTTACTATCGGGCGACCACGTATAGGCACTGGAGGAACTAAAGAAAACATTACCCAATACCAGGTTGGTCACCAGCCTGTCCTTCTTAGAAGCTACATCAAGCACCCTCAGTTGTTTACCATCGCGCAGGTAGGCCAGCTGTTGTCCATTAGGAGAGAATTTAGGAGCGGCATCATTTAGCTTGTCGTTGGTAAGCTGCGTTTCAGTGCTGGTGATAAAGTTGTACTGGTACAAATTAGAAACCCCATTGCGAGTGGAAGAATACACAATGCTGTTACTGTTGTTTGCCCATACAAGCTCGCCTTCTATAGCAGTTGTTCGGGTAACACGCATAGCATCACCACCATCTTTTGCCGAAGCAACAAACACATCACCACGAGCTACAAAAGCCACCTTTTTACCATCAGGTGAAAGAGCCAATTCCCTGAACTGGCCGGATTGTCTTACATGTTCTACACCGGCTGTAGCGGGAATGCCTTTACGTACAATGTTTACTTCACGAGCTTTGCCGGTAGCCACATCAAACAACCATACATTAAAATCCTTTTCAAAAACTATTGCTTTTCCATTGTGTGCAATGGTTGGCCAAAGCATACGGCCTTTTGTAAAAGATGTAAGCTGTTTGGCTGCACCACCTATGGGTTGTACATACAGGTTTTCGGTTCCTGTTCTATCCGAAATAAAATAAACCGACTTACCATCATCGCTCCACATTGGCCAAAGGTTCTTTGCACCGCGTTCAGTTATTTTTTGATAGTTGTTATTGGCTTCATGTTTCAACCATATTTCAGATTCATCTAAATGACTATGACCATTGCGCCACCATTGGTGAGAAGCAACACCGCGTGCAGTGAAGGCTAGTGTTTTTCCATCAGGTGAAGGCATAGCGAAGAATTCATTTACATAACGATCATCTGTAACAGTCATGGGAGTGCCACCTTGCACAGGCACACGATACACATCGCGCATACCCGCTATATCCCTGCCTGTAGAAGAGAAGTATATATATTTTCCATCGCGTGACCAGCCACTTAATTCATCAGCAGCATCATCAAAAGTCAGCCTCTTAAGTTCGCCAGTAGCAATGGTCAGCAGGTAGATATCACCGTTGCCAGACCGTGTAGAAACAAAAGCAAGTTGTTTTCCATCAGGAGAATACATAGGACGTGACTCATGATCAGGATGGGAGACCAATAATCTTGCATCGCCACCATTAGCAGAAACAGTCCATATATCACCTCCGGAAACAAAGGCTATTTCAGTAGCATTAGGTGAGATAGCAGGATCAGAAAAATAATGCACCCCCTGTACCTGTGAAAGATCGCCTTGTGCATGTGCAAATATGGGAGAGATAAGGAGTAAAGCATAAGCCAGTTTATGCTTCAGTTGATTTATCATGTTCATCAGGAATTAGTAAGAGATGAAAATATATAAACGATCCTTAAGTTTAGTTACCGCTGGAAGAAAAAGCTCGCACATGTCTGATGTCTGATGTGGTGATGTCGGATGTTTTTGTCATCCCGACGAAAAAGGGATCCCATGAAGATGTTAGATGTTTGGTGTTGGATGTTGGATGTTATATGCTGGACTTCGGAAGTCAAATACTGGATGCTGATGGCTCATTTGGTGTCATCCCGACAAAGGAGGGATCTCATGAAGATGATAGATGTTATTTGTTTGATGCTTGATGTTGAAATCATCGCAAGATGTTGACAGAAGCGGGAAGCCAACCTGGAACCAGGAAGCAGGAACCAAGAACCGCATAAGGGGATGCCTCCTTCGTCGGCATGACAAGCATCTTCTGTTATCCTGAGAAGGAACTAAAGCCTATTGCCTTATTCCTAATGCCTCACCTGTTGTCATCCTGAGGTACGAGGGATCCCCTAATAAATAAGGAAGAGATGCCTCCTTGGTCGGCATGACAGAAGCGGAAACCCAACCAGGAACCAGGAACCAACGACTCATTAAGGTCGAAATACTAAGGCACCATCAAAAAACAGAAGCGGATGAAGCAAGTGAACAACTGTGTTCTTCTCCTTCATCCGCCTTTTCTGCGTTCTATTTAAATCGGCATTTCTACCACCTACCACCTACCACCTACCAACTACCTGATAACTGCTTCAGCAAACCTTTCCATCTCCTCTATCTGCGGGCTGCTTTGTAAAAGGAAGAAGTCTACTCCTGCCCTTTCAAACTCACCGATACGATCAGCTAATTGTGCGGGTGTACCTGCTAAGCCCGTACGCAATCCACGGTTAGAAACAGAATAGTCTTCCAGTGAAACGCGCTTCTCCAGCTGTGTTCCACTAAGCCATTGCTGGTAGTTATCATAACCAACAGCAGAAGCATTCACATTGGTAATACGTTCAATCTCTTTCTTTACTTCCTGCTCAGTACTGCGCACAATAGAATAACCAGCAACGCCAAAAGTCATCGGAGCCAGTCCCAGCTTTTCACGTCTTTCTTTTACATCGGCTATTCGTTTGGCTATTACTTCTGGATTGTCGCCATGCATCACATACCCATCACACACACGTGCTATCAGGTTTTTACCAGCCTCCGATTCTCCACCCGCATAAATGGGTGGCCTTACTACAGGCTTTGGTTGCAGAATAGTATCGCTGGCACTGTAGTACTTGCCTTCAAAGTTCACATTGTCCTGGTCCCACATAGAAGTAACAACCTTCACCCATTCTTCCATGCGTGCATACCGATCGTCGTGTTGCTCATACTCTATTCCATATTTCTCTGCCTCTTCTCTCCACCACGATGAAACCACATTTAGCGACAAACGACCGTTGCTGATATTAGCTATGTTAGCCGCCTGCTTGGCAAATATGGCCGGGCGGTGAAAGGTTGGTCTTACAGCTACCATCAGTTCCAGGTGTTCTGTAACTGCGGCAAGTGCTGCTGTTGTAGTAAGTGCATCGAGCGAAGGCGCATCTTTACCTTTTATATCATTCAGGAAAAGCTCCGCTATCAAAGCAAGATCATAACCTATTTGTTCACTACGCTGTGCAAGACGCTTCACGTAGTTCCAGCTGGTTTCCATCTGCTCGTCTTCCACATTGCGAAGCCATCCACCAAATACGGGTAACCAAAATCCGAATCTCATAGCTTAAATATTTTCGTTTGCGAGTTTTTCAATAAAATCCACCAGGTTCTTGAAAGGATCAAAACCTACAACATTCACAGCATCAGCTATGAAATTTGAAAGAGCATTGATGTCGTAAAACAATACATCTCCTGTGCGATCATCGATCATGTATTCAATTCCTCCTACATCTATCTTAGCTTCCTTTACTATGCTTTCTACGGCAGCAATGATCTCTGCCGGCGGAGTGAACGCTTCCACTTTCAAACCTTTTTTAACGGCTTCAATTACGCATGCTTCACCTACAGGTTGTGGCTGCGGTTGCTGTGGCACCTGGCATATTTCCGCAGGGCACAGGTTAAAGCTTTCGCCGGTGGTGTAAACTTTAATTGCGTACAGGAACTTGCCGTTCAAAGTCTCTACCCTGTTGATGTGTCCACCACGCACTGGTATGAATTCCTGCACCAATGCAGTTTCATCTATACCCAGCTGAATGGAATTACTTTCTACTGCTTCTTCCAAAGCTTCCATGGAATCAAAACGAATGATGCCTGCACCGCTACCACCAATATTCGGTTTCACTGCTAAAGGAAAACCAATGGTCTTAGCTGCATCTACAATTTGAGAAGCATGATTTACTACAACTGCCTTTGGAAACTTCACACCCAGCTTCTTGAACAATACCAGCTGCAGCGCCTTAGAAGTTTCTATTTCTGTTGCCCGACTTCCATTGATCACCCTTACACCATTCTCCTCCAGGTAACCAATAAAAGCTTTTGAATAAAATATTGCCTGCCCATGGCCACGCAGGTACGATGAAGAGCTAACGCGATTGATGACCACGCTATACGGTGGCTGCTTCAATGGATCGAAATTGTGAAAGCCTGCATGTATCTTTTCGTACTGCAAACCTTTTTCGTCCAGGGTTTTGAAAAATGGCTTGAACCACTCAGGGTGCTCGTAAAAAACGCCAATTGTTTTGTTCATAAAATTTTTAAGAAAATGAAAATGTAGAAAAACAGGTACCGGGATACTAGCTACAACAACAGCACCAATAATGGGAAGGAGTACTTATATGTGGATGTGCTGCCATAAGAGCTGCAAAGAAACACATCAATGTTGTAACATCCAAAACTTCTGTATAGAGGAAAACAAAATATTAACACCACCTGCAGGCGCGTTACTTGCTGCAATAAGGCAATCTTTTATGCTAATCCAAATGAGCCAGAAGAGTAGTTAAGGGAGCAGCCATTCGGCAAAGGAATCAGCGGTTTCGTATAGTTTCACCTTGCACAGGTGCACATGAGCAGGAAGTTTATGCTCCAGCTTTTCTTTTATATGTAAAAGAATATTTTCAGCAGTGGGCTCATAAGGCCAAACTGATAGATTAGGAAGTGAGGCAAAAGCATTATTAGCCTGCAAGAAATCCTCCGACAGCACCAGCATATGATCCAATTGGTCAATCACAGCGCTCTGCACTACCTTCTTTATTTCTTTGAAATCTATAATGAACCCGGGAGCAGGTATATAGTAGTCATCAGCAGCAGACGCTACAGTTATTTCAAGATGGTATGAATGGCCATGAACATTGCTGCACTTACCTGCATAACCATGTACGGCATGTGCCATTTCGAAGCGGAAGATCTTTGTTATCTGTATCATTACGAAGTAAAAGGGCGGCAAAACTACTGGCCGCTCCTTCTACAAATCATGACGATTGTTAGCTGTTTATAATGATTGCATAGCAACGGGAAGTACTACAATCTTTCAAGATCCGTCTTGGTAAGATCAGACTCTGCGTCACCTGTATTCAAAGTAGACGCAGGTTCAAATAGCATCACATGCACCTCTTTATCTGCTACAGGCCGGTGCATGGTACCCTTTGGAATGATGATGAAATCACCTTCTGCCAGTTCTACATTTCCATCCTCCAGCTCCATGATAAACTGGCCTTCTACTACAAAAAACAATTCATCTTCATGGTCGTGTTTATGCCATACAAATGGTCCCTGGAACTTAACCAGCTTTACGTGCTGCCCATTTAGTTCGCCTACTATCCGCGGGTTCCAATAGTCATCCACCTGCTGTAGCTTCTCTTTCACGTTTACTTTCCAAATCATATAGTGGCTGGAGTTTCAGCTAAAGTAATCATTCAATTATTAGGCACCTGCTGTACGCAAGGCATAAAATTTTTGGAAGAATGAGTTCATGATCTTTCAAACATAATCTCATTTAAAACCTACCAATATGGCACTGTACAATTTTGAAGCTACAGCAGTTGATCCGGCAGCTCCTACACCTGAGGAGGAAGAGGAACTAACTGCAGAACAAGCGCTGACAGAAGAAAGTGGTTTAGAAACCGGGGCTACCTATAAAGAAGATGAGGAGCAGGATCTTGATGATCTTATTCATAAACAACCGGCAAGTGATGAATAGTTGACGTCAGGCAAGGATATTCATTGACTGCAGCTACTAGTTTTTGTTAATTCAAATTATTAGCACCAGTTTCTACCATTAATGGTTGTAATTTCGCTGTTCATCAACTTGGGGCTGTATTTGGTTTTGACAGCATAGGTTGTTGTAGGTATAAGCATGCAGTGCGTTGGGTTATTAGCACTTAAATCTGAAGACTCAAACAATAAAAGGCGAGAATACTTACGCCATGGCTGCCTAATTCAGTGAATTAGCACCCATTATGGCCGGGAACGCAGGCTGACCTGTTGCCAAGCTTCCCCGCCCAATCAAATAACAAAACGGGTTGCCACTGCAGAAGGCTGTGACTGTAGTGTAAGACCATCCAGCTAAGGAGGAGATTGGTTCGTCCGGTCCCGGTTTCTTCCCGACAAATAATTCCGGAATAAGCATGTAGAAGGCTTATGGCAAATATGTTTGGACACCGGTTCGACTCCGGTCAGCTCCACCAAAGCAACTAAGGCCAACGTTCACCAGGGCGTTGGTCTTTTTATTTTACCTATAGGCAAAGCGTTCTTCTCCTGATCTTCCAAAACACTAATTCCACTAATCTTCTAAAGCTTTCAGTTGTTTTTTCACCTGATTCAATATCTTCCACTTTATTCGCCATTCTATGAACCAACAAAAGCAATTGGGTTCCATACTACTACAATCCTCCAACTGCTACTTTGTATCATTGGATGATAAAGAGAACATCACCTCTTACAATAAAGCTTTTCAAAAACTTTTTGGCGATAAACCGCTGCAGGAAGTTCATTTTCCTGCACTGCTGCCGGGACACCTCATTAAACATTGGCGCCATACCATCAGCCAGCTCAATAAAAACGAAAGCACGCCTGGAAGCTTCATTGGCCATATTGGACCCACACAGGTGGTGAACTGGGAAATAGCCGCTTACGACATAGATAGCAAACTAACTTATGAGCTCATTGGCACACCCGTAACTTCTGCAGGACAAAGTGAGAATGAACTGCAGCTGAAATGGCTGGTGAATGACCTGGAGAAGATCATGTCTTCATCGCTCGATATTATTTGCACCATCGACGAGGAAGGAAGGTTCATTACCATCAGCGAGGCGAGCAAATACATATTAGGCTATACACCTAGAGAACTTATCGGGCAGTACTATCTAAAGCTTGCGCATCCTTTTGATGTGGGCCGTACCATTCGTGCTGCTGAAAAGATCAAACAGGGCTATGATTCAAAAGATCTCGAGAACAGGTTTGTGCACAAGGACGGCAGGCTGATACCACTCATGTGGAGCATGAAGTGGGATAGCGTTGACAAACGGTTTTATGGTGTAGGGCGCGATGTAACGGATAAGAAAAAAAGCGAACAGGAACTGCTGGATTCGGAGGGAAAATACAAGCTCCTCTTTTATAAGAACCCGCTGCCTATGTGGATTTTCGAGCTCGAAACATTGCGGTTTTTAGAAGTAAATGAAGCAGCCACAGAAAGCTATGGCTTCTCCCGTGAAGAGTTCCTGCAGATGACCATCCTGGAGCTAAGGCCTGATGAAGAAAAACAACGGCTCCTTCAACTGCATAAACTACAGGGGCTAAATACGCCCGTACACCAGGGTTATTGGGTACATAGCAAGAAAGATGGAACGCTGATGCAGGTGGAGATAACAGCCCACCAACTGGATTATGAGGGGAAGCGTGCAAAGCTTGTACTGGCTTCTGATAGAACGCAGCAGGTACTGGCAGAACAAGAGATCATCCGCACTAACGAAAGATATTCTTATGTAAGTAAGGCCACCTTTAATGTGGTGTGGGATTGGGACTTACAATTGGATATCATTGAATGGAATGATATAGCAGTAGAAATGTTTGGCTATACTAGCGAGGAAATAGGTGATGTGAAATGGTGGCAAAAACATCTACACCCTGATGACAGGGAACGCGTGGTGACGAACCTGCAGCGACACATCAATGACAGGCATCACCACTGGGAAGATGAATACCGTTTCACCTGCGCTGATGGTAGCTACAAACATATCTTCGATCGCGGTTTCATTATTTATGATGAAAATAAAACCCCGCTGAGAATGCTGGGTGCTATGCAGGATGTAAGCGATCTTAAGTCGAATGAGCTGAAACTAAAAGAGCTGAATTTTTCGCTGGAAAAACGCGCAAGAGAATTGGCAGAGAGTAACGCAGAACTAGAACGCTTTGCATACGTGGCATCGCACGACCTGCAAGAGCCGCTGCGGATGGTTTCAAGTTTTTTACAACTATTAGAAAAACGATACAAAGAAAAGCTGGATGTAAAAGCGCATGAGTACATAGCCTTTGCTGTGGATGGCGCCGAAAGAATGAAAGGCCTGATACTCGACCTGCTGGAGTATTCGCGTGTGAATACAAGTAAAGAAGAACGGGAAAAAGTAGAAACAAATAAAATAATAGAAGAAGTAAGGCTTACCTACAATAATGTACTGCAGGAAACAAATGGCGAAATAATATGCGATGATCTGCCGAATGTACATGGTACGCGTACGCAGGTTATGCAGCTTTTTCAAAATATAATAAGTAATGCACTTAAGTATAGAAGTGCAGAACCACCTATTATAAACATTACCTATAAGAAGGCTGGTAATTATATAGAATTTGCTATATCTGATAATGGAATTGGAATTGATGAACGCTTCTTTCATAAAATATTTATTATTTTTCAACGGTTACATAACAGGGAACATTATTCAGGAACAGGCATCGGGCTAGCCATATGTAAAAAAATTGTAGAACGACACGGAGGTAAAATTTGGCTAACTTCCACGCCAGGAAAAGGCAGCACTTTTTACTTTACCCTACCCCAATAAACCAATTCAATGAAAAGCATTAAAATTTTACTGGTAGAGGATAACGAAGGAGATATTGTACTTACACAGGAAGCATTGTCGGACGCTAAACTTAAAAATGAAGTGGTAGTAGTAAGGGATGGCGCTGAGGCAATGGATTATTTGAATGATAGAAAGCCAAACCCGCACCTGCTTCCCGACCTGGTACTGTTAGATATTAATCTCCCTAAAATAGATGGTAAAGAAGTTTTGGCTGCAATAAAGAATGACGACTTATTGAAGAAAATTCCCGTCGTTATGTTGACTACTTCTTCATCAGAAATAGACATAAGAGAATCTTATAATAATCACGCAAATTGTTTTATTACCAAACCGGTTGACCTCGATAAATTTTTTAACGTGGTGAAAGTGATCGAGGACTTTTGGATAACAATTGTGAAGCTGCCATCAAAAGAATAAAATGCTGCAACAAGCTATTAATATTTTAGTAATAGAGGATAATCCCGGGGATTATGTATTGGTTAAAGAATATCTAGAGGAGTGTTTTTCTAATGCCTCTATTATTCATGCTACTTCTATCAATTCTGCCACACCCATTCTCCAGGAAAAGCAGGTGGATGTAGTGCTATTGGATCTTACGCTTCCTGATGGTATGGGCATAGAGTCATTCCATTCCATACATAATATTGCTCCACTTGTTCCCATCATTATACTTACAGGTATAGGCGATAGGGAAATTGCACTGGAGAGTGTAAAGTATGGCGCGCAGGACTATATTGTAAAAGATGACAGCAGCCCTACTGTACTGCAAAAGAGCATACAGTATGGCATTGAAAGAAGTAAGGTGCTCGACCACCTGAAGAAGAGCGAAGAACAGTACAAATATCTTTTCCAGAATAACCCATTACCCATGTGGGCCTTCGACAAACAAGAAGGCAATTTTATAATGGTGAATGGGGCAGCACAGAAGCACTATGGCTATAGCGAAGAGGAATTCCTGAAAATGAGCATTCACGATATTGAAGTTTTCGAGGATGCTGAACATGCTGTTTCTAATTCTTTTTTGAAAAGATCTTCTCTCACAAAAAACTATGCATCGGATCTAAAGCACCTGAAAAAAAATGGTGAAACCATAGATGTAGAGATGCAAACGCACAGCATTGTGCTGGAAGGAACTAAAGCTTACCTGGCCGTACTGCACGATGTAACAGAACGCAACCGCGCCAAAGAACAACTAAGGCAAAGTGAGCAGATGTTCAGAACCATTTCTGAAAACTTCCCGAATGGAGCAGTGGCTATTTTGGATTGTGATCTGAAAGTGCATTACATAGCAGGTAAAGAATTTCCTGTTCCCGGTGAAGATGCTTTATACTTCAAAAACAAAGTTTATACTACACATTTTACCCATCCTACACGCCAGGACCTGGAAGCGCAATTGCTGGATGTCTTCAATGGCAACAGCGTAGTTTTTGAAGCCTCCAACGACCTGCACAGCTATATGATAAGCGCGGTTCCGCTAAAAGAAATTGATGGAACCATCAACAGGATATTGATAGCGTCGCAAAATATAACTGCGCAGAAGCGTAATGAAGTAGAGAAGGAAATGCTGATAGAAGAGTTGACGCAAAACAACAGTGACCTCAGGCAGTTCTCGTACATTACCTCGCACAACCTGCGGGCACCATTATCCAACCTGCTAGGCATTATAAAGCTGCTAGATACTTCGGAAGTACAAGACCCCATGACTTCGCTGCTGCTGAAGAATTTCGAAGAATGTACACTGCAGCTGAACGATACGGTGAATGACCTGATCAATGTGCTGATCATTAAGAACAATGTGAATGCGAAAAAAGAAAGGCTGGACATCAGCAAAATCTTTGACCGCGTGATCAACAGCATTCAGACCACGCTGGAAGCAGGAGAAATGAAAGTGCATGCAAATTTTGAAGAAGTAACAGAGGTTGATTTCAACCGTACTTATTTGGAAAGCATTCTGCTTAACCTTCTTACAAATGCAGTAAAATATAAATCTCCTAAACGCAAGCCCGAGGTGCATGCATATACCAAACGCATGGCCGACGGATCGGTTAAACTTTATTTCAGTGATAATGGATTAGGAATTGATTTAAACAGGTATAAAGATCGCATCTTTGGATTGTACCAGAGGTTTCACGATCATGCAGATAGTAAGGGCCTTGGCCTTTACATCGTAAACTCGCAGATACGGGTGATGGGTGGCGAAATTGATATTGAGAGTGAAGTGGACAAAGGGACAACCTTTATAATCACCTTTAAACAAGAAAACGTTTATGATCAGTAAGGTTTTATGTATTGATGATGACCAAATAACATTGGTGCTGTGCGAACTGGTGATAAAAAAAGCGGGTTTCGCAAGTGAAGTGGTTACAGCAAAAAATGGTAAAGAAGGATTAGCATGGTTTTCTTCCTATTTTTCCAAGAAAGGAGGCGATGGCGATCCACCACAAGTTATATTCCTCGATCTGAATATGCCGGTAATGAACGGTTGGGATTTCCTGGAAGACTACCTGATGAAATACTCAGACAGGTTGCCTGGAACCAAAGTGGTTATCATCTCTTCTACCGTTAATCCTGAAGATTTTAACAGGGCTAACCGGTACAGCGATACAGTGATCGACTTCATCAACAAACCATTGACCACAGAAGGTTTGTATGAATTGATGGCCAATGAAAATCTTTCTGCATACTTCAGCAAGCAAGAACAGCAGAAAGAAGAAAATTAATTTCTATAGTCTTACAACGGGCTCTTATGGATAACTATGCATTAGCAGATAATTTCTCGCTGCTTGCTAAACTTATAGATATACACGGCGACGATAGTTTCAAAGCCAAGTCTTACTCATCGGCTGCTTTCACTTTAGAGAAACTGCCGATGCAGGTAGCAGAACTACCTTCTGCAAAATTGTTTGCCATAAAAGGTATAGGACAAGCCATTGGAAAAAAGATCATAGAGCAGTTGGAAACAGGAAGGCTTCAGTCGCTGGATGAATATATTATAAAGACGCCGCCGGGCATCATCGAGATGTTGCGGATAAAAGGCCTGGGACCGAAAAAGATCTGCACCGTTTGGAAAGAACTAGGAATTGAAAACATTGGAGAATTACTGTATGCCTGTGAAGAGAACAGGCTGCTACTATACAAAGGTTTTGGAGCCAAAACCCAACAGAACATAAAGGACGGCATTACCTTTTACCTTGCCAGCCAGGGCTCTTTTTTATTTAGCCAAATAGAAGAATTCGGAAAGAAGTTTACCGAGATCCTGCAAGCTGAGTTTCCTGCAAATACGTTTTTACCAACAGGAGCATTCAATCGCCACGACCTGGTGGTGCACAAGCTGGAATGGGTAACTGATGCTGCTATCAATGAACTAAAGGAATTTTTTGAAAGCAAAGAATATACTGTTGAAATAGCAGGCAATCTGTTGCAGGCAAAGGGACCTGAAAATGTAGCTATTGAATGTATTGTTACACCAAAAGCGGAGTTGTATACACGGTTGTTTGAGAATAACTGTTGCAGTGAATTTTTCGAAAAATGGAAGAACCGTTTTGGCTGGGATGAAACCGCCTCCTATTCTTCGGAAGAGGAAGTCTTTAGCCAACACAAACTTTCTTTCATCCCTCCTTACCTGCGCGAACTGCCACTATTCATAGATAAAGCTGCCCAGCAATCATTGCCGGTTGTGATAGAGCCAGGAGATGTACGTGGCATTATACACTCGCACAGCAACTGGAGCGATGGCGTAAATACTATTGAAGAAATGGCTAAGGCTGCAAAGAAGCAAGGGCTGGAATATCTTGTTATCAGCGATCACTCGCAGTCTGCTTATTATGCCGGTGGTTTGTTCCCGGAGAAGATAATAGAACAACATAAATTGGTGGATGAGCTGAATAAAAAGCTTGCACCTTTCAAGATATTTAAGAGCATAGAGTCTGACATATTGAGTGATGGCAGCCTTGATTATCCTGATGAGATACTTGCTTCTTTTGATCTTGTGATTGCTTCTGTTCATTCTAACCTGAAGATGCCTGAAGAGAAAGCAATGGCGCGGCTGCTAAAAGCAATTGCTAATCCTTACACCAGGATACTCGGGCATATGACCGGTCGGTTGTTATTAAGCAGGAATGGTTATCCTGTTGATCATAAAGCAATCATTGATGCTTGTGCCGAACACAATGTTGTGATTGAGATCAACGCACACCCGCGTCGCCTCGACATGGATTATCATTTTATTCCTTATGCATTAGAAAAAGGTGTATTGCTATCTATAGATCCTGATGCACATTCTATAGATGAATATAACCATGTGCGTAGCGGTGTACTTGCTGCACAAAAAGGCGGACTGACAAAAGAAAAAAATTTAAGCAGCTTTTCTTTACAAGAATTTGAATCTTTTTTGCAAATGAAAATGCAAAATGAAAAGTAATTAGGCTTTAGACTAATAAATGTTATTGGATTACTTTCTTTACCTAACATGCCATGACACACTCTTCTCACAACTACATCTAACAACTAACAACTACACACCTACTCCGGCATTCCCACCAGCGGTAGCAGTACATGAAAGGTTGTTCCCTCACCTTCTTTGGTATCAAACCATATCTTACCATTGGCTTTTTCTACTATGCCTTTGCAAATAGCAAGACCTAATCCTGTACCTGAAGTTTTAGTTGTGAAGTTGGGCGTAAAGATCTTATCATGTTTTTCTGCTGGTATGCCCATACCCGAGTCTGTTATAGATATCTTCAACTTGTTCCCTTCTTTATGTTCATCAATTGAAATGATTACCTCATCATTTTCAGATGATGCCTCCACTGCATTCTGAAGCAGGTTGGTAAACAAGCGATGCACCTGGTTCCTGTCGGCACTAATAAGCGCAGGTTTTTTAAGTGCATTCCAACGTATCTCTACCTTCTCGTTGGTGCTGTATAAATTCACCAGCGATGCAAGCACTTCATGTACATCAAAGTCTTCCACCTTTACCTGGCCAATATTAGCAAACTGCGAAAAGTCGGATGCGATCTTTGCCAGTTGATCTATTTGTTCTACCAATGTATTTGCCACCTTTTGCGATAGCTTTTCTACATCAGGATTTTTCTCTTGTATACTCCGCTGCAGGTACTGTATGCTAAGCTTCATCGGCGTAAGTGGGTTCTTGATCTCGTGAGCTACCTGCCGCGCCATTTCTCTCCACGCTCCTTCCCGCTCACTCTTAGCCAATGCATGTGCACTCTCTTCCAGTTTGCGCACCATCTTATTGTATTCATTAACCAAGGCGCCTATTTCATCATTAGTGCGCCAATCTATTTCTTCATTTGCTTTACCAAGATTAACCTCCTGCATTTTGCTACTGATAAGTGAAAAAGAGCGAGTGATACGATTGGTAACAAGGAAAGCAATTGCACCTGCAAACACAAAAATGAAAGCATTCAGGTTGATGAGCGTCACAAGGAAATTAGATATCTCCTGGTCCAGCTCAGCCTCAGAACTCAAGTAAGGAACATTGAGGTAAGCATACGGCATACCAGTACCATCAGTCACTGGTGTGTAAATGCTCATGAACTCAAAGCTGCCGATGTTTTCTTTTTGAATTACCTGTATTTCTTTCCGGTAATGCAGTTTATAATAAGCTTTGGGCTCCATCAAAGAGCTAACTACCTTCTTGCGATGTATATAAGGTTGCGTAGATACTTTAAGTTCACCCGAGAGGTCATAGAAGTTCACATCAATACCATGTATTTCGGCTATATCATTTATAACACGCTCCAGCTGGTCACGTGGTCCCAGGTCGTATAGCTTAATACCATCATCAAACATGGCATGCGTAGCTACCTGGTGTTTGATCTCATTTGCCATCATGTTGATGGTCTTCACCAGCCGCTGCCGGTTGTTCTTATCAAAACGATCTACATAAAAAGCAATGGTGGCAGCTGCTATCACCACAAAAGAAAATACACTGATGAATATAATGGTTGCTTGTATCTGGCTCCTGATATTAAGCCGGAGGTTTTCAATAATCCTGTTCCACCTAAATCTTGATTTAATCAAAAACTGAACACCATGAAATATGACTATAATGAACAGGAATGTACCGAACAGGTAAGCAAATAAAGTGACTGCCTGGTAGGTAAGCGTTGTTGATTTTACAATGACCACCACTTTACCATTACCTGCATTGTGCCATAGTTCGCTAAAGCCATTTCTTCTTCTTTCTTCAAAATCTTTTTTCGGGTACTCGCTTCTGCTTATGCTCGATACGAAGCCATAATCACCTGAATGAAGAACTATATTACCTCGATTATAAACAGCGTATGCACTGGTGATTTCATAATCAGCTGAATTATCTCTTACCTGCTTGAACAGCTCCGGGTACAGCGTTTCATGCTTGTATTTTTTCGGATTGGCCACTACGAAAAAATAGCCCAACGTATCACCTTCAAAACTTCTTACAACTTTAAAGTAGAAGTAACTGAACTTGTCAAAGGCATTCTCGTGGTAATATATATCTGGTGATGTAGTCCTGCGGCTTTGGTTGGTTAGGTTATTCTGCATCACCTCGAATGGAAGCGATTCATCGTTGAACAATTCTTTAGTTGAACTATCGTAGGTGTATACCCGCGTATCATACTTATTGAGGTAGCCGGAAAAGTTTTCCTTGATCAGGCTGTCCTTTAGGTTCTTATTCTCCTGCTCATTGTAGAACCTATGAAAGTTGGGCGCTAAAAGGAAATTGCTGAAGTTACCAATGCCTATATTCAAAAGACTTTCGGAAGATGGATCAGCCTGGGACGCTAATTTCTTTGCATGTGTTTCGCGTTCTGCTAACTCTTTATCCCTGCTTTCGTAAATGATAAGTGCAGAAATACTGGCAGCAAAGATCATTAACCATAAAAGAAAGAATGGCGAACGCATCAGTGGTATGTAAATGTCTTCGCGCCTGAACTCCATAATGAGCGTGAACAGCAGCAGCCATGCAAGCACCATAAGATGCGTGGTGACAGCCTGGTTCTCCATCTTCACAGTAAGAAATAAAAGACCTGCAATGGCTATGGCTAAATACTTTTGATAAGCAGGAACCTTCTTGCATTTATAAGCGTGCAGCAACAACAGTTGACTGATGTTGAAAAAGCACAGCATGATAAAACACAGGGTAATAAAACTGATAAGCGAGTTGATATTTAGCCGGAAGAAATTGGCTACATCAAAAGAAATTTTTGAATCAACAATAAGGCTACGCACCACTCCCGAAGCTGTGAAAGAAACGATGACAAGTAACAGTGAAACAAGGATGGTTACATTCCTCGCACGCTTACCTGTGTAAGGCGACAACTGGCGCAGGTACTTTATAGAGGTGTAACGAACAAAGCTAAGTATCCAAAACAGGAGGAGCATATTTATCAACAGGTCACCCAAGGAAGGGTGAAACATATTGGAAGCATATATGCCGGGGTCAAAAAGGTCGAGCCGCCGGTAGTGAAACGGAAACGAGAAAAAGTAACTGATCAGCCTCAACGAAACCACCACGCTCACCAGGAAGGCTATCCCAGTTCTCCAACCTTTAACACGAGAAACATCAAAGGCAACCATATTGATGAATACCAAAAGGAAACAGATAGACAGCACCTTGCACAGCAGCGACCATATCCCCGGAATAGTTTTCCTTACCTGTTCCTTCACTTTCAATCCAAACAAGGGTTTGCCATCGCCATTCTTGATGGTTATACTGCCACCCTTATTCACGAACTCGTAATTTTTACCGCCAGTGCCTAAAGCAGGAAAATTAGTCGACAGGTATTTATTGTTCATGAAGTAATTCCACCGCAGCGGAATCATTCCAGCTACGATCACCGCTCTCCCACCGGCTCTGGTAGTTCTTTTTACAAATTCAAATTCACCATTAGCATGCTCTACCAGGTGCTTTCCATCAGGAAGATCGAGATCGGATGGTTGCGGAGCTGCTTTATTATTATTCCAAAATGTTATGAGAGGATTGCCGATATCATTTAGTGTGTATACATACAGGTAAGTTTCCTGCTCTGCATAAGAAACATATTTGAAGGTAGGTTCAGGCAATTCGTCTTCCAGTACCACAGCACGCAGCGCAGCAGTGTCCGAAGCAAACCTTTCAAATGCCTGTTCTTTTTCTACCAGGTACCTGGTAAAGGTTTCCCTTATACTTGCAGGTGATTTTTTAATAGACCATGATGCAGAAAAAAATAAAGAAAGGACATACAACCACAGGCTAATGATGGCCAGGTATCTGTTCTTGTAAAAACTTCTTCTTAAAGTTTCCTTCACTTGGGTCTTTTGTTTTTAATGGAGTTCCATATCTCATCCATTTCCTGCAGAGTCATGTTGGCAAGGTTGCGGCCGTGGGCTTTTGCCTCTTCTTCCATTGAAGTAAAGCGATGAATAAATTTCTTGTTCGTTTTTTCTAAAACGCCTTCGGCGTCTATTTGCAAAAACCGTGCATAATTTATTAAGCTGAACATTACATCACCAAACTCTTCTTCTACATGTGATTGGTCTCCACTGGCAACAGCTTCGTGTAATTCGCCTATCTCCTCCTCTACCTTTTTCCATACATCTTCTTTGTTATCCCATTCAAAGCCTACCTGGCGTGCCTTATCCTGTATGCGTGTGGCCTTAACCATAGCAGGCAATGATGGCGGCACTCCACTAAGCACCGACTTCTTGCCTTCTTTCATTTTCAGTTGCTCCCAATTCTTCTTTACATCTTCCTCGTCATTCACTTTTACATCACCGTATATATGCGGATGCCTTGCAACCAGCTTATCGCTTATTCCTTCCAGCACATCTTCTAGTGTAAAGTGCCCTTGCTCACTGCCAATCTTTGCATAAAAGATCATATGTAGCATCAGGTCGCCAAGCTCTTCCTTTATCCCTTTCCAATCTTGTGTAGTGATCGCGTCAGCTAGTTCATAAGTCTCTTCTAACGTTAGTGGACGCAGTGTATCTATTGTTTGCTTTTTATCCCACGGGCATTGCTCCCTCAGTTCATCCATGATCTTCACTAATCTCAAAAAACTATTCTCAACACTCATATGCATTTTTTATACTGTAAACAATGAAACAACGAAGTAAGTAAGAAACAGGAAACCCATCACTACCGAACAGATGATCCATAACAACAGGTACTTTAGAAAAGTCTTTTTAGTGCTTTGCATATAAAAGACTTTCATAGACCGGTATATATACCACAACATGTAAAAAACAAAAAATGTGGCCAGGTAGTCAACCCAGCCAAAATATGCAACACCATCTAACTTCTCTAACAGCAACTGGATAAAGATGAAGATATACATAGCACAGTACAGGTGAACCGTGAAAATGCCATGATCAGCATAATAGTACTGCTTGCGCCTGAAATATAACAACTGGAGGATAAGTGCAAAAATGGGAAGCGACACAAACATGATCTGCGGGAAGTAATGCATGAATTTGTCTAACGCTACGCTCAAATAACCATCTGCATTGGCGCCATATTTCTGTTGCACTTCCAGTTGTTTCAATTCAAACTTTCGCTTCACCCAATTATCCCTCTTTTCTTTTGGAAGTGTTTGTTGAATGGAGTCATAGGCAGCTTCTGAAGTGAATTGCTTTTTCTTTGATGAGAGCAACAATTCTCTATCGCGGTAATAGTTCAGAAGGTGTAATGCAGTAGTATCCCTTTGCAATTGCTCAAGGTCTTCATTTATTTTTTGCAACTGTTGTTGCTTTATAATACCACTTGCAGATAAGCGGGTTGAACTGTCTTTTAGTTGTTTCTGTAAACGCTGCTGCTGGTTAAGTAATACCTGGCGTATATCAGCTGCGGTGCTTGCTTCACTGCCTTTATCCAGTAAGTTCTTTGTATTGATGAATGAGAAGAAAAATATAAAAAAGAACGCAGACGTGAACACGTACATCTTTATCGGGTTCAGGTAACTGTTCCTTCTGCCCATCATATACTGCCGCGAAAGAAAACCAGGCTTTAGCAAAAGATATTTTACAGTACTGAAGAACTTACCATCGAAGTGCGTGATGTCGTAAACAAAATGTGTAACCAGGTGCCAGAAGGTTTCTTTAGGTTCTGTATTCTCCTGGCCACAAATGCTACAGTACCTGCCATTCACTATTGCACCACAGTTTAAGCAATCATTTTCCTTCCGTTGAGGCCTGTGCGACACGCTGTTAAAATTTGGCTAAATGTACATACAAAACCTATTGCCCTATAAGCTGCTTCCGCCCTATGTTTTTTCCTTAACAGTTGAGCGGCTATTTTTGAAGGGTTCAAAATAAATACATGAAGAAACTTCTCTGTGCGTTGTTGTTGGTATCATCTGTAAATGCATACAGCCAATATTATTATTCTGATATACTTGGTACCAAACAAACAAACCAACAATATCAACTTATGCATTCAAGCCAGGTAAAGCGGGTATCTGCTACCGGTTTTGAATCCAATAACCAACCAACCAAAGATTTCTTACTGGAACAACAGGTAGCTAATAATGGCCAGCAGATCATCACACGTTCAGCTACCATTGGTACCGGCGAGTCTTTATTTACCAGTACTTACAAAGATGGTCGTATAAGCAGAACTTACGATAGCAGCGCGCATGCCATCAACACGGTAGATTATACATATGATGCACAAGGACGGTTGGTGGCTACACATGCCACCAGCAAAGACTTTGATGGTAAATTCTCCAGCACCGAATCGCACTTGTGGAGCTACAACGAAAACGGGTTGCCTCAGCAAATGCTTAAAGTGAAGAATGGCGCAGATACCACTTATGTTACTTTTAAACTTGATGGACAGAATAACGTAAGCGAAGAGATCTGGAAGAAAAAGAACCGCACTTTAGAGACCTACTATTATTATTACGATCAGCAGCGCCTTACAGATATTGTTCGTTTCAACCGTAAGGCAAACCAACACCTTCCAGATTATATTTTTGAATATGATGCCAATGGCCGTATTGCTCAAATGATACAAAGGCAGGCAACCAGCGCCAACTACTTGGTATACCGCTATGTATACAACGACCGCGGTCTAAAAGAAAAAGAGCAAGTTTATAATAAAGCGAAAGAATATTTAGGAAAAGTAGAATATACTTACCAATAAAAAAATGAGGCTGAGAAGCCTCATTTTTTTTTCTTCTCATTTCAAGGCAACTTTGCGCCTTGCTTGCTGCCGGTTTACTATTTTTCTTTATCTAAAAAATTCTGCAACAATGAGAGTTATACACCAGGTACATCCCGAAGATTTTGCACGTTATAATACGCAGCAGATCCGGGACAAATTCTTACTGAACAATCTTGTACAACAAGATGCCATCATTCAAACCTATACCCATTACGATCGTATGATGTGCGGTGTAGCTTTTCCTGTAACCAAACCCATTGAACTGGTTACTTACGATCAGTTGAAAAGCGAGTACTTCCTGGAGCGCCGCGAGGTGGGCATCATCAATATAGCAGGCACAGGAACAGTACAGGTAGATGGTGAAAAATATACCATGAACAGGCTTGACTGTTTATATGTTGGTAAAGGAAAAAAGGAGGTGGTTTTTAGCAGCAACAATGCAGAAGAACCTGCAAAGTTTGTGTTGATCAGTTGCCCGGCACATAAAGAACACCCTGTCCAGTTGATGCATCCTGCTGATGCTACTCCTACAGAACTGGGAACAGCGGAAACCGCCAATCACCGCGTGATCAATAAGTATATTCATGCTGATGGTTTGAAGAGTTGCCAACTAGTTATGGGTCTTACGAACTTTAAGCCTGGCAGTCTTTGGAATACAATGCCGGCGCATACACATGATCGTCGTAGCGAAGTGTACTTCTACTTCAACTTGCCGGAGAACCAGCGCGTGATCCACTTTATGGGTGAAGCAGAAGAAACCCGACATATGTTTGTGGCCAATGAAGAAGCAATTGTTTCACCGGCCTGGAGCATACACTCTGGTGTAGCTACAGCCAGCTATAGCTTTATATGGGCAATGGCCGGAGAAAACCTTTCATTTACCGACATGGATTTCATTGACATCAAAACCCTTAAATAATCCTCATGATCAATTTTCGTGTAGATAATAAACTGGCTTTAGTAACCGGGTGTAGCCGTGGTATTGGTAAAGCAATGGCGGTAGCACTTGCTGAAGCAGGTGCTGATATCATTGGTGTTAGCCATTCAATGCCTGCATCGGGCAGCGATGTAGAAAAAGAAGTGATTGCTGCAGGTAAAAAGTTTTACCCTTACCAGTGCGACTTTAGCAACCGCGAGTCGTTGTATGCTTTTATTGAAAAGGTAAATGCTGATCACCCGGTGATAGATATACTGGTGAACAATGCAGGTAATATTTTGCGTAAGCCTGTAGCAGAACACCCGGATGAATATTGGGATACGATCATAAACATAAACCTGAATTCTCAATTTGTACTTACAAGAGAAATAGGTAAAAAAATGCTGGAGCGTAAAGAAGGGAAGATTGTTTTCACTGCTTCTTTGCTCAGCTTCCAGGGCGGCATCAATGTTCCGGGATATGCAGCCAGCAAGGGTGCTATTGCTTCATTACTGAAAGCTTTTGCTAACGAATGGGCGCAACATGGTATTAACGTAAATGGTATTGCACCAGGTTATATTTCTACGGATAATACTGAGCAGCTGCGCAACGATCCTGATAGAAGTGCTTCTATACTTTCAAGGATTCCTGCAGGCCGCTGGGGTACTGCTGAAGACATAGCCGGCGCTACTGTCTTTCTTTCATCACCGGCATCTGATTATATAAATGGAACCATACTCACAGTAGATGGTGGATGGATGGGAAGATAATTCTCTATACAAGTACTTATTGAAAATAAAGATGCCTGCAGCACAAACTGCAGGCATTTACATGTATAATAGAGGGAATTTATTTTGGTTCTATATCTGCATCGGCAAGATGCGTAGGCGGTATAGGTGCAGGAACCAAATTATGTACCGGCTTGGTTGATTTCAAATAAGCAAAGATTGCTTTCAGGTCATCATCAGTTGCTTTGCTAAAGTTCTGCCACGGCATAGGCGGAAGCATGGGGCGGGAATTTTCTATGCCTTTATATTTTCCTTCGCGCATAGCTTTCAGAAATTGCTTCTCTGTCCAATTACCAACACCTGTTTCATCGCTGGTAAGGTTGGCGGCAAAAGAAGTACCCCAAGGGCCAACATAGGCAGTAGTAAGATGATTAAATAATACCCATGTCTTCAGGTCTTCTTTGTGTACCTGCCCCACAGGTATCTCAGATGGATGCCCTGACAAACGTTTAGCCATATCAAGTTCAGGTCCTTTAGGTCCAAAAACTTTAGGTGTGTGGCAATCGTCGCAGCCCATTATAGTAACCAGGTATTCTCCATGTTTTACCATACTATCCATTGGCACACCTTTACTATTTACAGCTACAGTTTCGTTTTGGCTGTTGCATGAGAGCATGAGTGCACTTCCTGTTACCAGCAGCAACAAAATGCTGATCGAGATTCTTTTCATTGTTTTGGTTTATGTTGTTTACAGTATGTTGTTGATTGATACGTCTTCGCTTAAATCATCACCTGATAACATAATCAGGATAGTGAAAAAGTGATCCATCAGTTGGAAGAATTTGTCGATCATGGCAATGTGTATTAGTTGTTTTGGTTGTGGTACGGGAAGTGTGATAGCCTTTGTTGGAAGTTCTACCAACAGGTGAAGCAGGTAATTTTGTGCAACCGTTACTTTTTAAAATGATGATCGCTTACCTGCTATCCCTGTGTTAGAAAACCATTTCAGGCTCATTGGTTTTTACTTTCTGTATAAGATCTTGTTTTACCTGGAAGAATGATTTACTCCAAATGATCTCGAAATTTTCTAGAGATGCTTTTGTTTCTTTCACATCCATTGTACGTTTTTTGCCACCTGCCAGCACTGCCAGCTTTAAGTTTGTGGTGATGAATTTTCCTCTCATTGCATTAAGTTTTTTATTGTTTTTGTTTTGATTTGATATTGCAAAAATGCAGTGAGAAAAGAAGGTTCACAATCGCATAACAAGGTGAAAAAAAGTGGGACAACCGGTGGTGCAAATGCTGTTTAAACGAATGTTACACGCTTTATCATCTATTGTTACCGCTCATCTTCAATTAGCCCCTGAAAAGCTGCACATTTCACCACATAAAGATGTGATTTGGTGATGCAAAAAATATTTACCACGTTCAAGTATTAGATTTGTACCCCCTACATGAGAGGCATCTTCATTATACTCCTAACACTCTTAACCCAGGCTTGCTACGCACAGCAGGGTTTTGCATTTACACAAATTACTACCGACGATGGATTGGGACTAGCCAGCAATGTTGTCTCGAGCTTATACCAGGATGAAAAAGGTTTTATATGGGTAGGTACAGCCAATGGGCTGCAACGATTTGACGGCAGTAAATTCATACAATTTACCGAGTCGAGGAAAAGTGTAGACAGGCTACCTAATACAGATATTTCGCAAATAATTCCCGCCGATAGCGGAAAGCTTTTCCTTGCTATGTCAGCCAGGCGTGAGTTTGGAATTTTTAATCCTGCAGATTTTACATTTAAAATAATTCCACTTAAAACCGCTACCGCACTACCACCCCGCGCAGAGTTCCGGTTATGGAAAAGTTCTACCGGCGAGATATATGTGAACGTGCTGCGCTATGGAGTACTTCGTTATAATAAGCGGACACAGGAATTTGTAGATGATCATCCATTTGATTTTCCTCCAGGATGGCTGCCAAGTGTAGCCGGTGTACACGACGACCCGGTAAAGCAACAAGTATGGTTTACTACGCAGAACGGGCTATGCGTGTACGACAGGCGCAGCAAGCAAATGTGGTCAAAGCTCAATAACCCTCAGAAGCTTCCTTTATTAGAACATCCATTATTAGGAGATAATACAACCGAGATCTTTATTGACAAGCAGAGAAGGATATGGGTGTTTGGATGGCAAGTATGGGGCGGTGGCGGACAAAAGAAATTGGTTTTTGACAGCACCGGTAAATTCCTTGCAAACGATACGTTGGGCCTGAACTTCCATACGGGTGAATACACAGAATATCACAAATTCTTAGAAACAAGTGGCGGAAACCTGTGGATCTATGGCTTGAAAGTCTTGCTGAATTACGACAACAATTCAAAGAGGTTTTTCTTCAACAGGAGCACTACAGACAACAATGGCATCAACATACAGTACGATGTAGTGAACCAGATAGTGGAAGACAAAGATGGAAGTTTATGGTTGGCCACCGACAAAGGATTATTCTATACTTCGTATGGTTCAGGCTTCTTTTCTGTTATCAACCTCATATTCAGCAACCAGGCTGAAGCCACTAACCTGACAGATATACTGGAGATGCCAAATGGTGATTACTGGTTCACATCATGGGGGCAGGGAGTACGAGTGATAGATAAAACCATGAAGAAAAAGCAGCATGATATTTACCGGCAAAAGCCACCAAAATCATGGACACCTGCAGAAGTAAATAATACGCTGCTTACATGGAATATGTGCCGCGAAAGCAGCACCGGTAAAATTTGGATCGGTTGCAATGGTGGCGTACTGGTAGTACATGATCCGGCTAAAAATTCTACTGAATACCTGGCACCGCCGGAATTCAACCAAAGCACCATCCGTTATATAGTACAAGATAAAAAAGGAACCATCTGGTTTAGTACACAGGGCGGCCGCCTGATAAGCTGGAACGGTAAAGAGTTCAGTGTAAAAAAGGAGATCGGCACCATCATCTACAAAGTACTGGTAGATAAACAAGGATGGCTGTGGCTTGCTACTCACGAAAAAGGATTGATGGCTGTTGACCCTGCCACAGGAAATACACTGCAGCATTACACCCATGGAACCGGTGAAAATAAATTGTACAGCAATACAGGCAACGACGTTGAATTACTCAATGACAGCACCATTGTTTTTGGTGCAGGTGCTTTAAACTTCATCAATAAAATAACAGGCAAGGTAGAAGTACTGTCGTATGAAGATGGTCTTCCATCTAATACAGTTAAAAGGATACGGACCGACTTCAAAGGGTACTTATGGGTAGTAACTGCAAATGGATTGTGCAGGTACAATCCCAACAACAGGCGCATTACACCGTATGGCAGAAAAGATGGGATTGTAATGGCTGAACAAACCTCATCTGCAGATTATGTAACGAGTAAGAACCAATTGATCTTTGCTGGCAATAATGCTGTCTTATTTTTTGACCCGGAGATATTTACCAGCACTCAACCTCCTCCTACTGTTTCTATTACTGACTTTAAGTTATTCAACACGTTTGTGCCTGTTGACTCTTTACTTCAATTGAACGAGGTTAAGCTAGCGCACGACCAGAATTCGATCAGCATCTATTTTGCTTCACTCAGCTACCGGCAGCGCGACAAGCTTACCTACTATTACAAAATGGAAGGACTGGACAAGCAGTGGGTAAAAGCAGACAGATCGTACTACGTAAACTATTCGCAGTTACCGCCCGGCAGGTACACTTTTAAGGTCTTTTGCGAAAACATTGAAGGCATGCGTTCACAAGAAATTACCACGATGCAAATCTTTGTTCGTTCGCCGTTCTGGAGAACCTGGTGGTTTTATAGCTCCATTCTATTCACCATTATCTTGTTGATTTACGCCATACACGATTTACGTGTAAACAAGCTGCTGGCTGTAGAAAAAATACGAACACGTGTGGCCCGCGATCTTCACGACGATATGGGTAGTACCCTTAGCACCATTAACATTCTTAGCTCGATGGCTAAAAGTAAAATAGCCACCGACACTGTTAAAACCAGTGAATACATAACCAAAATAAGCGACAACAGCCAGCGGATGATGGAGGCTATGGATGATATTGTTTGGAGTATAAAACCAACCAATGACAGCATGCAGAAGATAACGGCACGCATGCGTGAGTTTGCTACCAATGTATTGGAAGCAAAAGAAATGGACATGGATTTTATGATCGACGACCAGGTATACGAGGTGAAACTGAATATGGAAGCACGTCGCGATTTCTTCCTCATTTTTAAAGAAGCTGTGAACAATGCTGCGAAATATAGTAAAGCCGGTAAGGTTACTGTTCATGTTACACTAGAAAATAACAAGCTGGCATTATTGGTAAAAGATGATGGAAGAGGCTTTGTGGTAAAGGATGCAGATGGTGGAAATGGCCTTGGAAATATGCAGAAGCGAGCTGACAATGTGAACGGCAAGATCAATATTAAATCATCACCTGGAGAAGGAACAACCGTGAAATTGGTTATGCCATTACAATAGCCGTTTCCGATTAAACTAACAACCCCCGGAACTATAAATATGAACCGTTTCTTAAGCCAGAAATTCAGGTTTTATTCTTTTCTCTTATAGCATTGCTATTGTTTGTGCATGGCTACAACTTAAATGAAACATACCTCACGCCTTATAGCCTGGTAAAGGAGCGACTGACTTTTACCACTTTCATCGAATACTTTTTAGCCAATGGTGCTTTACGTTTTCGCATTCCACTCTTGTTTATCATATCGGGCTATATATATGCCTTGCAGGATAATAAACCCTATGCGCAAAGAATTGCAAAGCGGTTCAACACGCTAATCATTCCTTTCTTTATCTGGAGTGCCGTAGGCATGTTGATTACTTATTTATGGCAGCAGCACCCGGTAACGGCACAAGCTGTTTACGATGCACAACTCGATCAACTGGGGGATAACAGGCCGTATAGCGAAATGACATGGGAGCAGCTGTTCATTCGGTTTATATACCGTCCTCCATCCTTCCAGCTGTGGTTTATCAGGAGTTTGTTTTTCTACAACCTGCTATACCCATTTTTCAGGTGGGCAGTTACCAAATATCCTGTTATATGGTTCTCCATAGCATTCATAGGTTGGTACTCTATGACTACTTTTTTGTTTTTAGAAGCGCAGGGAATCTTCTTTTTTACCCTTGGCATATGGATCTGCAAAACCGAATTTCCAATAGAAAAAAAGCCTGAATGGTTCAGCCATTTTCTTGGATGGTTATTCTTTATCGGGATTAGTATCATCAAAACTTTTATGGCTTTTGAGCTGGAGCCAGACCATATTGAAACCCGCTATATTCTTACGACGCTGCACCTGGTTAGTGTAGTTTCCGGCATCATCGTTATCTGGTTTGGAGGCGATGCACTGGTGAAATTTTTTATGCACAAAAGATGGTTTCTGTGGTCAGTATCTTTTGCTTTTATCATTTATGCGCTTCACGTTCCACTCACACACTATCTAACGCGTCTTGCTTTCTTGTACGTAAAAGGATTTGCCTACTACCGGCTACTCACCTACCTGGTTGTTCCTGTGTTGGTGTTGTTTATCTGCATGGGTGTTGGTGCACTATTACGAGCAGCATTCCCACGTTTTTATAGAATAGCTACTGGTGGCAGAGGTTTCTAAAGACTTCCTCTTCCCGATGCTAATGACAGCACGAACCGTTACTTTTGCCACCCATGTGGAAAGAATTTAATAACACCTTGAAGATCGCAGGGCCTATCATTATTGGCAACCTGTCGCAGGTAGGACTGGGACTGATAGATAGTGCAATGATTGGTGCTATTGATTACCGGCAGCTGGCTGCATCTTCGCTGGTGATAAATGTGCTGGCGATACCGCAGGTATTTGGTATTGGTATTACCATGGCTATATCACCATTAGTGGCCATGGCCAATGGAAGGAAAGATATTCATACAGCATCGCGGGTGGTATACAATGGTGTTTTACTTTCTACTATAGCTGCCTGTATCATAGCTATTGGAATGGTGTTAGGGCAGCGTATGCTTTTTCATTTAGGACAAGATGCAGAAGTCGCTTTTTTTGCTCGTGATTATTATGTGGTGATGGCTTGGTCTCTCATCCCGATGATGATCTATATAGCCGTAAAACAATTTGCGGATGCACTTGAATTCACCAGGACAGCAATGATCCTTTCCATCTTATCGTTACCGCTCAATGCTTTTCTAAACTGGATCTTTATCTATGGCCAATTTGGTGTCCCAAGACTGGAGCTCTATGGAGCAGGTATAGCTACACTTATCACACGTATTCTGATTGCTGTACTACTGATCATTATTATCCTGAAGCATCGCACTTTCAGGCCTTATATACAAGTGCGGCACCAGGCATGGAAGCTTAATAAAAAACTTTGGAAAGAACTGCTAAACCTGGGAGTGCCAAGCAGTCTTCAGTACGGTATGGAAGCAGGTGCCTTTTCAGTTTCAGGAATCATGATAGGCTGGTTAGGTGCCACTGCACAGGCCGCACACCAGATAGCGCTGAACCTAGCTTCTACTACTTTCATGGCTGCACTGGGTTTATCTCTGGCTGGCTCTATAAGAGTAGCAAATGCCTTTGGCAGGTACGATAAAATTGGCTTACGAAACATTGGCAAAAGCACCATAGCAGGCGGCCTTGGTTATGGAACCATCTGCGCATTGTTATTTATACTGCTGCAGAATGTTCTACCGGGCTTTTTTACCAACGACAACAATGTGGCTATGGTAGCGTCTTCCCTGCTTATTTATGCTGCCTTATTCCAGATCTCTGATGCTACACAGGCTATAGGCGTAGGTCTATTGCGCGGAATAAAAGATGTGACCATGCCTACCATTTATGTAGCCATTGCCTATTGGATTATTGGTATACCGGTAGGTTATTTATTAGCCTTCCACTTGAAATTAGAAGCTGCAGGTATATGGTTAGGATTTGTTTGCGGGCTAACGATTTCTTCTGTACTACTTAATGCAAGATTTCTTCATAAAACAAAATTGCAATAACAACAAAGGCTGCTTTGTTTGAAGCAGCCTTATATCAAATAACAACAGAAAAACTAGTCATCCTTTTTCACCTTCACCTTTCCATCGTCCACTTTTACTTTTGTATCACCATCCTTAATTTTCATATCTCCATCGGCTTCTACTTTTTTCTTATAGTCACCATCCTTAACTTTCATATCGCCGTCCTCATCTACTTTCAATTTGTAGTCGCCATCCTTCACTTTTAGATCACCGTCGGCTTCCGCTTTTACTTTATAATCACCATTTTTATATACATAATCTTCATCGCCTGTATACCTAAACATGCCGCTACCATCGCGTGTAATATTGTTGTTTACCACCCTTCCTGTTCTTCCATAAAATGTATCACGCGTTTCAGGATCTACATATAAATACACTGCTTTGCGTGTATCAGCATTTACCATGTAACCTTTTTCCTGGTCTTTTTCAACAGTGATTTTTTGTCCTGAATTAAGATCAACAAATTCACCGGTAGCATCTTTACAACCCCATAATACTGTTCCTCCAAGGGCTGCAACAATTAAAAAGTTTTTCATAATGATGTTTAAATCAGCATTAAAACTTTCATGCCATTATAGAAAAAATGATGTAGTAAACCCGCTGTTAATGAAGGCACTACAGTAAAAACAGGCTGCAAAAACTGCAGCATAAACTTGAAAATTTTACAGCTTCTTCATTTAGAAAATGAAAATATTTCAGTTATGCTGCGCTGGCATTTTGCTTGATTTACTGGTGTTGAAAATTCTAAAATTAACTACTAAAAAAGGAGGCATTATGACACTCATGAAAAGAAACGGCAACATGGCTCACAGCATGCCATCTTTGTTTGATGACTTCTTTACTAGAGACTTGTTCGACTGGAGGTCATCTAATTTCTCAAACACCAACACCACTGTTCCTGCGGTGAATGTAAAAGAAACTGCAGATACTTTTGAAGTGGAAATGGCTGCTCCCGGAATGAACAAAGAAGATTTTAAAGTAGAACTGGACAACAACATTCTGACCATTAGCAGCGAGATGAAGAAAGAGCACGAAGAGAAGGAAGGTGAAAAATATACCAGGAAGGAGTTTAGTTACCAGTCGTTCCAGCGCAGCTTTACACTTTCTAAGGACGTGGTGGACAGTGAGAATATCATAGCGAAATATGAGAATGGCGTACTAAGACTTTCCATTCCAAAGAAGGAAGAAGTGAAGCAGAAACCTGCTCGCCTCATCAACATTTCTTAAGCTTACAAGGGCTGGTTTTCCAGCCCTTAATTTTTTATTTAAAGCTTGATTTACAAGAATATTGTTAACCATAACTGCATCATTGACTGAATATTCTATCATGCCAGCACTCATTTCAATGGCATCATTTTTTTGTTCCTTTTGCTTAAACTACTACTATGGATAAGTTAGAATTAAAAGGAAAATGGAATGAACTCAAGGGTAAGATCAAGCAAGAACATGGAGATCTTACTGACGATGATCTGCGTTACGAAGAAGGTAAAGATGATGAGCTGTTTGGCAGGCTGCAGCAGAAGCTTGGCAAAACTAAAGACGAGGTTGTGGCTTGGATCCGTTCTTTAGGTTAATCATCATAAAGATCAACTATGAGTATAGTAAACAAAGATGCTTCTTATTCGCACCACACAATGGCACCAGATGGTAATGTGCCAAACAACCTGTCGCTGCCAGTACTGTACTACAAACATGTGCTGCAGTCAGATGCAGGCGAACAAGCCATAAAAAATCTTTTCTCGGAGAACGGCTGGAAAGACTCATGGACAGGCGACATCTATACCTATCACCACTATCATAGTACAGCACATGAAGTGCTGGCTGTATTAAGTGGCAACTGTATGGTGGAGTTAGGTGGTGATGATGGCAATATTCAAAAGGTGCAGCAAGGAGATGTGCTGGTACTACCTGCCGGTGTAGCTCATAAAAATGTAGGAGCCAGCGCAGATTTCAAATGTATTGGCGCATACCCGGAAGGCCAGCAATACGACATGAACTATTGCAAACCTGAAGAACTTGAAGCGGCAGTAGAAAACATCAGCAAAGTTCCGCTACCGGCAAAAGATCCTGTATTTGGAGAACAAGGAGCATTGGTAGAATTGTGGAGACATGAAGAAAGTGAAAAATTTGCCGATCACGAACGGCAGTTTTAAGATTGGGTTGATACAATAACAAAAGGCGTCTTAGTAATAAGGCGCCTTTTAATTTTCTACCAGGTAAGCTGATAGTTCCAGATTTGTTATAAGGCCAAAACTTACTGAATGGGTAATGGCTTCGCTGCTATGCTCAAAGTGACAAACCGGTACTCCTGCTGCTTCTATTTTCTCTATCAGCTCACGCACGTTGGTCAGGTTCTTTTCATATACATGGCGCAGGTATACGCTATGAATCCTATCTGGAAAATGCTCCACTATCTTAGCATAAATCACAGGATCCATCTGCGAATCGTCTCCCAATAAAATAAATTTCTGAACAGGATATGCTTCCAGAATACGCGCTATCCGCATAAACTTTGTTGCGTGTTTATTAGCACCTGTTTTGAATACCTGGTAAAACTTCTTTACCTGGCTTAGCAAAAAGACTCCTTCCGGCAGGTCATTCTTCCTGATGAATTCTTTAATGAAATCATACAGGTTCCACTCGCTGCTCGAAACATAAAAGAAAGGATTGGGCTGACCATTTCCTGCATGAGCATTAGCTAGTAAACGGTAATGTTTTACAACACCTTCAAAAGGTTTCCTGCTATGCGCATTTTTGGTAAACAACACATACAGCTTCCTGAAAAAGGTTGCTGAATGTGATACCAGGAAAGTATCATCTATATCGGAAACAAAAGCATATTGATTGGTATGAGGAACTATAATATGACCTGGTGCAGTAGCAATAACAGGTGAGCCGCTTCCATCTTTACGCAGTTGTACCTGCACCGTATGAAGCCCTGGTGGCAATACTTTTTCCGTATGCCAATCCAGCCTGAAAAAACCATCCGTTGCTGTAGTTGTTTCTATTAATTTACCTCCAGCCTCTAAAGTAACCGTAGCACCACGCACCGGCACCACCATAAAACTGCGTAGCAATGCAAGTGTGTTCGTCCAAAAGTTTTTACGATAGCGCTTCCGTGGTAGCGGGCTCAGGCTAAATACATGCCCAAAAAGTATCATCTCGTTCCTGCTTCCATAGCCATGGTACACTTTTAATACTTTGTCGTCTGTAAGGCGCAACAGGTGCAGGAACTTCTTCCTGATCTTTTGCCAGAGAGATAATTTTCGTTCATGATTATTGATAGAAACTTCATTCATACGCTATAACTTTTATTGCAAATGCAAGAAGGCCCACATAAATATTTGTTCGTTATTAACCCCATTTCAGGTGGAAGGGAAAAAGGCGAATTTGAACCTACCATTCGTGCTTATTTTGAAAACCTCCCTCACACTATAGAATTTTACAATCTTACAGGCAAAAATGATGCACAGCAACTCACTGCCAAACTCGTGAAAATGCAACCGCATAAAGTGATTGCTGTAGGTGGAGATGGTACAGTATCCATGGTTGCCAAAACCTTGCTTAGTACAGGTATTCAAATGGGTATTATACCAGCAGGTTCAGCAAACGGTATGGCCCGCGAACTAAACATACCCATTGCATTGAATGATGCTTTGAAAATAGTTGAAACGGGAGTGATTAAAAAAGCGGATGTCATCAGCATCAACAACCAGGTGTGCCTGCACCTAAGCGATATTGGCTTGAATGCACGCCTCATCAAATACTTTGAAGAAGGGAATACACGTGGTAAACTGGGTTATGCAAAAGTTGCTATAAAAACGCTGCTGCGTAAAACCTACATGCAGCTTATCATTGAAACGCAGGGAAAGCAACTAAAGCGAAATGCATTCATGGTTGTGCTTGCCAATGCAAGTAAATATGGTACAGGTGCAGTTATCAATCCTGAAGGCGATCTTTATGATGGTTTATTTGAAGTAGTCATTATTAGGAAACTTCCGCTTTCCGAGTTGTTCAAAATGTGGTTCCGTCCACGGCCTTTTAATCCGGAAAATATAGAAGTGATACACGCTGAATCGGTGCACATAAAAACACCTAAACGTGTTCACTTCCAGGTGGATGGTGAATACCTTGGAAAGGTGAAATCTGTTTCCGCAGAGATACTTCCTGGGCAACTTCACATTCTTCTTCCACCAGATCCGAATGATGCAGATGATAAAGACAATAAGTAGCGCATTGAGGAATTAATTCCACGCGGTCTTTTATATTGCAGCTCATCTTTTCATATGAGTTTGTTTTACCTGCTTAGCAAGTTTGTCAATTTCTTTTTAGCACCAGCACATTGGATCATCATTTTGCTGGTCATTACTTTCTTCATCAAAAAGCAACATGTAAAGAAGCGGCTTCAAATAGCAGCCTTCATCTTGTTCATCGTCTTTAGCAACCAAGCTCTTTTTTCTGTAGTTGCAAATGCATGGCAACCACCCAAAGCAGCACTGGAAGACTCTGCTGGATTTAGTGCCGGTATACTCTTAGGAGGTTTATCTCAATCAGACCGCAATGGCAATGGCTTCTTTAATGATGCATCAGACAGGTTCATCCAAACCGTGCAACTGTACCATAGAGGCATAATAAAAAAGGTGCTGATAACAGGTGCCACTTTAGGTTCAGATGAGCCACCAGAAGCGGACTACCTGCTGCCGGAGTTGGTAAACGCCGGCGTGCGAGCCGAAGATGTAATAGTAGAGAACAGGGCAATGAACACCCATCAAAATGCGGTATTCAGCAAACAAAAATTGCTGCAACTGCAGCTACCTCCACCTTATGTAGTTATCACTTCAGCCTTTCATGTACCACGTACAAAAAAGGTTTTTGAACATGCTAATGTTGAGGCTATCATGTATCCTTCTAATTACCTGGCGGTAGATAAAACACCTGCACTCACAGATATACTTATACCGCAGGTAAAAACACTTGACACCTGGAGGTTATTGATAAAAGAATTTGTTGGTGTTTTAGGATATAAGCTTACGAATAAAGCCTGAGTTTTTACTTCACCCACTCAAAGTCTTCCGTCTTAACTAGTTTACCAAAAGTAGCAGCCACTACATCAGTAGGAACAGTAAGCTTACGACGCTGCGTATCTATCCATGCTCCATCTACATTTATGATGGCAGCCAGCGTTTCCTTATCCTTTACTATGTGGTGGCGAATGCTCCAGCGACTAAAGCTTTCGCTAGCTTTGCTCAACTGCAGGTTGATGGTTACATCATCACCAAAGCGTATCTCTCTTCTGAAAATACATTCTTCCCTAAACAGAATAGGACCAAGATGATTGGCCAACAGCACTTTTTCATCTAAACCAAACTGCGTGAAAAAAGACATCCGGATAAAAGCACCAAAGTCGTAGTATACAGAATGACGAATATGAAAATTAGGATCAAGATCGCTCCAGCGTATGTCCAGCGGCAATATGTATGGTTCAGGCATAAAGTATAGCTTGTATAGTAAAAAATAAAGAGCACAAAGATGCATATCTTAAGCTTATACCGTGACAACCTTTTTTAATTCTTGAAAGCTGAAGTGGCATCATTATTTTTGACGCCAATAAACAACAACATATGTCTGTTGCAGAAAAACTCGCAAAAATGAAAGAAGAAAAAGCAGCCGCCAACCTGAAAGCAGGTGAAGAATTTCTAGAAAAAAATAAAGAGCGCCCTGAAGTAAAAACCACCAGCAGTGGTTTGCAATACGAGATACTTAAAGAATCAGGAAATACAGAAAAACCGAGAGCTACCAGTACGGTAAAATGCCATTACCATGGCACATTAATTAACGGTACCGTATTCGACAGCTCAAAGGTCCGTAATCAACCTGCTTCCTTTCCTCTTAACATGGTGATCCGCGGATGGACCGAAGGCTTACAATTGATGAGCGTTGGAGACACGTATCGTTTCTTCCTTCATCCATCACTTGCTTATGGCGACCGCAGTGCAGGTGCACACATTCAACCATTCAGCACTTTGATATTCGATGTAGAATTGTTAGAGATTAAATAAGATCTAAAGGGAAGCAGATTACCTACTGCTTCCTTTTAATTGCTAGCATATTCCTTTAATACCTCCTACTAACTATTCTTCTTTCTAACAGCACCATCCATAAAGCAACAAGGATGCATGCTATTGAACTACGGGCACAGCTCTTACTTATTTTCTCTTAGTTAGAAAATGAAAACCGGTTCCGGCAACAAGACTTACAAATAACACCAGCCACCAAAGCGCTGCAAAGGAATATTGATCAGCTACAAAACCTCCTACAGATGGAGCAGCAACTTGTGCAGTACCCCACGCCATAGTATACAAGGCTGCATATTGTCCCCTGTTGTGATCACTACTCCGGCTTATCCAATACGTGTTCATAAATGGCATAGAAAGCATTTCGCCTACAGTAATAACCAGCACCGAAAGAAGCGCCAGCAGGAATTGTCCTTCCAATAAATTATAAAGCCCGTACGAAATCCCAACCAGCCACACCCCATACTTTATAAACCGCAATGGAGATGGTGACTTTTCAATTCTATATACAAGCACCATTTCGATGAAAGCGATGATAAGGCCGTTGATAGCCATTAAAGTTCCAATCAGTTTTTCAGTCAACCCCAGCTCCTGCTTCAGGTATACTGGCAGTATGGTGAACATCTGGAAAAAACAAAAAGCAAACAAGATGGTAAGGAAAATGAAGACGAGGTAAGGCTTGTCTTTATAAGCAGAAATAGCTGCAGGCTTCACTACTTCTTTTCCTGTTGCAGGTTGTTGTCTTACGGGTGCAGGCAAAACAAAGAACAACAAGATACCAGCAGAGATGTTAGTTAGGCCATCTACCCAAAATAGCAAGTGATAACTGGTAGCTGCCAAAAATCCTCCCAGTGCACCACCAAATGCCCAACCGAGGTTAATAGCTAAACGGTTTAAAGAATAAGAACGGGTTCGGTTGGCGGTGTTACTGTAATAGGCAATAGCAGTTGAATTAGCAGGCCTGAAGCTTTCGTTGATCACGCTAAGTACAAAAGTACCTGCTGCCAGTAAAGGAAAAGTGGTAAGATAGCCTACGACAATAAACATCAACCCGCCACCAAACAAAGCAAACAACTGCACTTTATGAAAACCAATTGCATCTGTTAATCTTCCACCTATAAATGCACCTACTATAGCTCCTGCACCAAATAAAGCCATTATAATACCTGCCTCCGTTATAGAAAAACCCAACCGCTGCGTTGCATACATGGTCATAAAAGGAACCACCATGGTGCCACTCCTGTTAATAAGAATCACCAGGCTCAGGTACCATGTTTGTCTACTCAAACCCTGGTAAGCTTGTTTATACAGCAGTAAGAAAGGAAGCATCAATCAAAATTCAGTAGAATAAGCGAAAGCATTGTTCAAACATAAAAAACGTTCCTGCTTTATTTACGGGTGTTGGCGTAAAAGCCTATTTACTACATGGGGCACCACGAAAAAAGAAGCTGGAAATATATAAAGAGATGGAGGTTGTAAAGCAACAATTAACCACCGATGATACAACAGAGGTCTCTGAAAAGAAGCTGAAAGATCTACAGCAGCGGGCATTTCTGATAGACCAACATTATTATACAACATTCCCTTGAACCTATTTAGCGGCCTACCTGGTCATACAAAATGCTTCTTTCCTTTCAGTACACGAACTTTAATAATATTACCAAAGTATGTTTCCTGTGATGCAGAATAGGGCACTGGGAAAAGTGCTGAAGGCTACTATTAGCTCAAGAAATGTAAAAAAATTACCTTGATCAGCATGAGCAAAAAAAAGAGGCATAGAAAAATATCTATGCCTCTTACTGTATATTGGTTTTCCACTAGTATCTGCCATCTTTTTTATCCTTAGAACGGCCTAAAACATATCCACCGGCTGCTCCTACTACACCGCCAATAATGGCTCCTTTAGTTTTGTTCTTACTGATGATCGCACCTACCACTGCACCTGAAGCACCACCAATTGCGGTTCCTTGTGCAGCTTTGCTCCAACCTTCTTTTTTAGCTGGCTGAGGAGCGGTGGCTACATCTCCAGTTCCTGCGCCGGTACCTGTTCCTGTGCCTACACCTGCATCTGAGGTAGATGTACCAGGACCTAGATCAGGATTGGTAGAAGCCGGTACCTGGTTCCTGTGAGAACTCTGCCTAACAGGGTTAGAAGATCTTGCTACAGTACGCTTAGGTGCTGGCGCTGGTGCGGCTGCTACAGCACGTTTTTTTGCTGGAGCTTCGCGGTAAACAATAACTGGTGCTGGCTGCGGTTGTTCTATTCGCTCTGCCTGAACAGGTACTTCATTTACACCCTGCATTTCAAAAGCGGCTTGTTGTTCTTTCCAGCTGTTGAAGGCTGCAAGGCCTGAAGTATCTGGTTGTTGAGTGGTTGCCACTGAAGTTGTTTCAGTGGTTGCAGGGTTACTACATGCTGCAAAAAAAGCAGCTATAGAAAGAGAAAGTATAAGTTTTTTCATAACTGGTGATTTGATGTTTTTGCGTTGTGTTTTATACTGTTTAAGACCATAATGCTTTCCCTGAGTTTAGATGAGGAGAAGCCATTAACATAGTTTTACAAGTTCCTTTTTCAATCATCGCCGACCATAAAAAAAGCCCCTTTGCAGGGGCTTATGAATGAAAATGTGAAATCAATTTATGATCTACCACAAACGGTAATTGTATTCCGAAGGTCTGTATTGAACAAGTCTTCTTCAAGCAGCGTCTCCAGTGGAAAATGCAGGCGGTAGCGCCAGTAGTGCTTTGGATCTGCCGGGATATTTATACGCTCATCATTAGGATTAGCACGTCTCAATTTTTCACTTGAACCTAACAAATCTTGCAATTGGAAAATGCTCCACATGGCGGGTGAATAAAAATGCTGCAACACGATTGCTTTGTTTATCCATGGCTCGCAGTAGTAAGGCGCTTCACCCCACTGCCCCATCTCCTGGTTGAAGAATAGCTGGGTACGTGCACGATCCTCTTCCCACCAGCCGCGTATGGTGCTCATATCGTGAGTAGATGGTGTAACCACACTCAGGTATGGAGCATCGCCTGGATGGAAAAATTCACGTGTTGGATCCTTTGGCATCCGCTGGATTTCGAGGCTGAGAATGCTCAGGCGCTTCATTACTCCGGGAACACAATCAGGTACCATTCCAAGATCCTCGCCACAAATAAGCATGTTGGTGCTTCGCTTCAATTCAGGCAGCTTCTGCATGGCTTCCCTTTCCCAGAAATTGTCTTGCCTGCGGTAGAAGTAGTTGATGTAAAGCTCACGCAGCTGCTGCTGTGTATGCAGATCCAGCGCCTGGAAAGAACGGGTATCTTCCATAGAAATACGGAAGTGGAACTGCTGGCCTCCTGAACCTTCTACCTCGAACATCAACACATTTGAAATAAGATCGAATAGGCCCAACTTCAGGAACAGGTTATGCGGGTTCTTTTCATACGTATTAAAAAGGTCTTCAATTTTCCGCTGCGTATTGTACTGCTCCTTCAGCAGGTATTCACCATTTCCTTTTACCTGCAGAAACTCATCTTTGATCCAATATTGTTCGTTACCGAAGATTTCGTCCAGGATCTCATCAGTGATGTATGGCTGAACAAAACGTTGCTTATCTACATGAATACCTCTTTCTACCAATTCATTTATATGTATAGGTAAGGCAGGAACAAAATGTCCTAATATACCTTCTACAGCATGCATTGGAATACTCCATATCCTGAAAAAGCCTAGGATATGATCAATCCTGAATGCATCAAAATAGTAGCTCATCTGTTCGAAGCGTAGCTTCCACCAGTTGAAGCCATCCTGCTGCATCCTCTGCCAATTGTATGTTGGAAAACCCCAGTTCTGGCCTTTTACAGCAAAATCATCGGGAGGTGCACCAGCCTGCATTTCCATGTTGTACAGTTCAGGCTGCTGCCATGCATCGCAGCTATTGCGATAGATACCAATCGGAATGTCTCCTTTTACAATTATTCCATTTGCATGTGCATACGCTGCTGCAGCTTGCAATTGCAAGTGAAGATGATATTGTATAAAATAATGAATAGCAACATCATCCGGTGCGGTGGTAGGATCTCCAGCAAGCTGGCTTACCTCCTGTTCATTGTAACTGCTGTGGCTTGTCCACGTGCTAAAATCAGCTGTGCCATTCTGATCCCTGAAATAACTAAAAGCTGCGTAAGGCACCAGCCAATGTTTGTTTGACTGGAAGAAGGAATTGAAATTATCGCTGCCAAAGGTTTCTTCTTTTTCTGCAGGGAATATCTGGCGAAGCAGTCTCCATTTCAAAGCCATCACTCCTTCATAATCTATATTCTCCTGTTGCTGCAGGTAGATCCGCTGATCTTCCACTTCAGAAAGAATAGAAGAATCTGCATTTCTTATGACAGCAGGTATATGTAAATATTGCGGATGCAATGCAAAGGCTGAAATAGCAGCATAGGGATAACTATCGGCACTGGTATGCGTAGCAGTTGTATCGTTTACCGGAAGTATTTGCACCAGCTTCAGTCCTACCTGCTTTGCCCAGTCTACCAATAGCTTCATATCATTAAATTCACCTACGCCAAAGCTGTTATGGCTACGAAGGCTGAAAACAGGTATTGCTACACCAGCACCTCTGAAACCATTGTTTGGAAGGACAGCAAATCCATCTGAAACTACTGTAAGTTTTTTAGGAGATATATTATCAAAGATGATCCGGTTATTGCCATCCTCATACCGTACAAAACGCCAATTATTCAGGTCGTAAACTCCGTACTTGTACACGATAGGAAAAGATATCCCCGTGAGGTCAAGCTTTACCTGGAAGTAATCTTCGCCATCTTCTCGTTGCATCAGTATGGGTTGCGCTTCATTCCACTCTCCCAGTTGTGGTCCGGAACCGAGCAGGCACATTACCTGCCCTTGCTTCAGCAATGGAGCTTTTACCCTGAAAAGATGTGTATACGTAGCTGGCTCGTCAGCGGTATAAGGTGTAAAATTTTCACGCAGTAAAACCTGCTTGAAAGGCTCTGTATAAAAACTATTTTCGATGAAAGAGGAGTCGTTCCAGCTATCTATCAATAATACTTCTTCTACATCATAATTGGTAGGATTAAGCAATTTATCTGCACCCCATTCAGCAGTAGTATTACCAGCTTCATGAAGTAAATAATTATAGCTAATAGGCTGCTCAAGCACTTCTCCTGCGGGAACTTCTAAGATGCCATACCAGTTGTCCCTGTCTAAGAATTGTAATGGGAATGCTTTTTCAGGATCACCATTACCGAGCAGTGGATGATTACCAGAAACTGAAAGCGACTGTCCGTGATGCGTATAGAACCTCAACTGGAATACGATCCTGCGCAACCCTTTAACATTTTCCTGGTTTACTGTTGGTGATGTAGTTGTACCTGCTTCTGCAGTAACCTGTGGAGCTGCTGGAGCAGAACGCTTTTTAGCTGCAGGGCGGGCAGGTTCAGCAGTTGGTTTAGCAGCCTTACCAGTAGGCTTTTTATCATTTGACTCTTCTACTTTCTTTGTCGCTTTTTTCACGGCAAGCTTCACCTCTTCCTTTACCGGCTCAGGCGTTATAGTTGCTTTTTTAGGAGCAGCTTTTTTTGGTACCGGCGCTTCTGCTGGTGCTTTTGATGAGGTAGATTTAACGGCAGCTTTTTTTGCAACCGGCACCGTTTCTACCGCTTCAGGAGCCGTAGGTATAGCGGCCACAGTATTCGCAACCGGAGTTTCTTCCGTAGAAGGAGGCGTGGGTTTAGCTGCAGCTTTTTTAGGTGCGGCTTTTATTTTTTCTTTTTTCTGGGGCACCTCGTTAGAAGAACCCTCAGCTACGTTTGAAGTTGTATCATTAGCTTGTTCTGCTGCAGCCGGTAAGGGTTCTGTACCCTTATTATTGCGCTTAACAGAAGGCTTTCCAGATCCTTTTGTTGCACCGGTTTCATTACCTGCAGCACCATTATCTACTGGTTGATTCTTCTCTTCTCCTGGAATGTTTGCATCAATACTCAAAGTAGTAGGTTTTTAGATGGCGAAAATACTCTAAACATATCAATAGTGTAATTAATACACTATCAAAACAATTTATTTGGATGAAAAACAGCAAGGCCTATTTTTGCCCAAAATTTTATTCATGGAAACAACTAAATCTACCGGCAAATATTGGCTTTACTTCTTTTTATCGCTCATAGGAATGATACTGATGTTGATCTTTAAAGCCGAATATTTCTGGCTATTGCTTCCATTGGTTGTAACGTTTTTTGCAAAAGCAATGGACCTGTTATAAAAAGAACTTTCTTAAACATATAAGACCCGCTTTTTCAGCGGGTCTTTTTATTTCTTATGATAATGGTGCTTAAGACAGAACTACGATCAAGGCATAAATGATACCTAATAATGATCCTAAGAAAATAGCACCAAACGAACCAAAAAGAGCGAAACCAAGAATGGTTAGCAACAATGATATCCAAAACTTGGTGTTGATCTCACCTTCGTGCAGGTACACTGCTAATGGTGGTATCAGGATAGCAAGCAAAACCAACAGGAGCATGTTCACATCTGCATCACCTGCTGCTTTTTGCTTTTTGTAATCTTTGATAGCAGCTTTCATCTGCTTGATCTTAGACTTCTTTTCTTTGCGGGATAACTCCCTGAAATCTTTCATTGCCTGCTGAATGGAACCAATTGCAGGCTCATGCGTTACTTCTTTAGCGGCTTCAGCAATGTCTACAGAACCTGAAACGGCAAATACATTGGCAGGCAGGGCAAACAGCCCAATGGCTACCCACAAGACAAGTCTTCTTTTCATAGCAGTTAATTTCATTGTTTGTTTAGTTGAATCATCATCTTCAGCATAATAAGCATGCCATATTATTTACATTGAATATGATGTGCAAATCTAAATAAACAAGGCATAACGCATAAGACGTGCAGTGGAGCTGCCTTACTTATTCACCGCATTCCAAACTGAATTTGGTACATCCAACATATCACGAAAATCGCCTCGTAAAGCTTTTAATGCATAGCGCTCTTTTTCTATCTCTACCCTGCTTCTAAAACCCATTCTTTTAAGAAGTGGTGTAGGCGGACACCAGTTGGTGATGGCATGACTGAGCATAGCGCCTGAAAGTATAGCTGGCAGAATAAGCCACTTCTGGCTCTGCTTTAGCGAAAGTAAAAGCGATGGTATAGTAACAGAGGATGATAATAAAAACAACACCCGCTCCAGGTCCCATTCATTGTCCAGTTCAAGTAAGCGGCGCTCTATTGCTTCTTGTTGCTGGTAATATTCATTCAGGTTGTGCTGGATACTTTTTTCCACAGGTGTAGAATGCTCAAGTGTGATATCTGTATCAGGAAGCATGTTTTCCATAAAGTTTTTTCATAGGATGATTCATATTTCATACCATGCCGGATATGTTAATCCTTGATCCTCCAATCGGCGCTGTTTTAGTTTTGTTTGTACAGGATCAGCTTCCTAATGGTCGCATATAATTCTTTTCTGTCATAACTGGTTCATTCTCCTAACATACTTATGTGATTTGCTGCCACCTGACAGCGTGTTACATTTGCTAAAATATTTATTGCTTATGATCAAGCTCGTTTTGTACGAAGACAATCCTCAACTGCGCGAAGGGTTAACTATGCTGATAAATGGTTCAGATGGATTTGAAGTGCTGGCTGCTTTTAAAAACTGCGAGAACGTAGTAGCCGAAGTAGAGGCTTACCAACCAGATGTCATTTTAATGGATATAGATATGCCTATTGTAAACGGCATTGAAGGATTAAAGAAAATACGAGCTGTAAATACAGATGTGAAGATTTTAATGCTTACTGTATTTGATGATAATAAAAATGTATTTGAAGCCATAAGCAATGGCGCCAATGGATATATATTAAAGAAAACACCGCCAGCACGTTTGTTAGAATACATTGCTGAAGCACAAACAGGTGGTGCACCTATGACCGCATCTATTGCTACGCAGGTGCTCAAGATGTTTTCTGCCATGAACAATGAAAAAGGTGAAGACTACAACCTGAGCGATCGTGAAAAACAAGTGTTACAATTATTGGTTGATGGCTATAGTTACAAGATGATTGCTGCTGAAATGTATATAGCTATTGATACAGTGCGTAGTCATATAAAGAAGATATACGAGAAGCTACATGTGAATAGTAAAAGTGAAGCAGTAGCAAAAGCTTTCAAGGATAAACTTGTATAACCGTTTATCACATTCTGAAAAAGGACCGCAACAGCGGTCCTTTTTTATTGCCCTTCATACCCATCATTTACCGCACATACCAAGTCACATAGTTATGCTATTGAACGCCTGTTACCTATCGCCCACATTTGCGTTACAAAGCAAAAAATACACAAAATGAAAAAGCTAATTGCAATTCTCCTGGTGCTGGTTATGAGCGCTAACAGCTATATAGCAAATGCTCAGACAGGCAGCTATAAAGTATCAGGTAGAGGATTAAGCAAAGGCACAGGAATAGAGAACATCTCTGTTACGTTACTTAAAGCTGCAGACTATTCTGTAGTTAAGATCGAGATCACCAACAAACAAGGCGGGTTCATGTTTACTAACGTTACACCTGGGGTATACCTGGTAAAGTTGACTGGTGTTGGTGTGCAGGAACAATCAAGTAATCCTTTTACTGTAGCTGATAAAGATGTAGAGCTTCCTACTATAGAACTGCAGCAGCAAACAAAAAAACTAGCTGATGTAGTAGTTACTGCACGCAAGCCATATGTAGAAATGAAAGCCGATAAAATGGTGGTGAATGTAGAGGCAGCTCCTTCCAATGCAGGAAGTACAGCATTAGAGGTGTTGGAAAAAGCACCAGGCGTAACAGTAGACAGAGAAGGAAACATCAGCCTGAAAGGCAAGCAAGGCGTGCAAGTATATATTGATGGAAAACCTAGCTTCATCAGTGGTTCTGACCTGGCGAATATGCTAAAAGGCATGACGGCATCAGAACTGGATCAGATAGAGATAATGACCAATCCTCCTGCTAAGTATGATGCAGCAGGCAACTCAGGTATCATCAATATAAAAACAAAGAAAAGCAGAACCGTAGGTATCAATGGCAGTGTGAATGCCAGCTATGGACAAGGTGTTTATCCTAAAGTAAATGGCGGCTATAACCTGAACTACCGCAACAAGAAATTCAATTTGTATACTTCAGGCAACTATGCATATCGTGGTAACTTCCAGGAGTTTTCGGTGTCGAGAAATATCCTGAATAAGCAAACCAATGCTATAGATTTCATCTTCCGCCAACGAACATTTATGCCAGAGACAAGAAATTCAATGAATGGCAAGATTGGTATCGACTATGATTTTTCTAAAAATACATCAGCCTCAGCATCTGTAACTGCTTTCAATACTAAAATGGATTACAATGCACAAAGTGTGAACGAAATATTTGATCGTGTAGGTGACCTGCAAACGGTGAACTATGGTCGCACCCACATGATACCAAATGTTACCAACATCAGGAGTAACTTAAACCTTACACACAAATTGGATAGTGCCGGAACTGAGCTGGTGTTTGATGCAGACTATATTAGTTATAATGACAAACACAAACAAAGATTTTACAATAGCTTCTTTGATGGCAACCACACTCCATTAGGCAAAGCAGATACTATTTTTGGATACTTACCTACAGGCTTCGATGTATATGCTGCTAAGATCGATTTCAGCAAGCCGTTTAGCAACAAATCAAAATTGGAAGTAGGCGGAAAGGTGAGTTATGTAAACAGCGATAACGACATCAGGTTCGACACTATCTATTATGGCAACTCGGTGTTGGATGTAAAGCGTAGCAACCATTTTATTTACCAGGAAAATGTATACGCAGGCTATGTAAACTTCAATACGCCGCTTAGTAAAAAGCTAAGTGTACAAACAGGTTTACGTTATGAATATACTCATGGCCGTGGCCGCTCAGTTACAAGAAACTCAACCTTCACCAATAAGTATGGCAAATTGTTTCCAACCGTGTATTTCAGCTATGCCGCAAATGATAAGAACAATTTCAACTTGAACTATGGCCGCAGGATTACCAGGCCGCAGTACCGCGATCTGAACCCGTTCATCTTTATCATTGACCAGTATACATCACAACAAGGTAATCCATACCTGCAGCCGCAGTTTAGCCACAATATAGAGTTCAGTCATAGCTACAAAAATGCTATTACCACCACACTTCATTATACACAGGTAGACAATGCCATTTCTGAAGTAGTAGAACCAACGCCAGGCACAAGAGAAGTGACATTGATAAAAAAGAACATTGCATCGCTGAAGCAATTTGGACTTGCTGTAAACATCAACAAGCCGCTTAATAAATGGCTGACAGTAGTATCAAACAATATTGTTTTTCACAACAGCTTTAAAGGACGTGTAGGTGAAACAGATGTAGATAACAAAGCAATATCAGCTAATTTTTATGCAGCACTGCAGTTCAAACTACAAAAGGGCTGGGATGCAGAAATCAATGGCTGGTACAATACAAGAAGTGCTGAGGGAGTATCCAGAAGCGGATCAATGGGAGTTTTCAACCTGGCCGCATCAAAATCAGTTTTACAGAACAAAGGAAAGATCACGCTTAACGTTCGCGACCCATTCTATATTCAGAAATACAATGGTTACACTAAGTTCTCAACCGTAGATGCAACCATCAATAGCCAGTGGGACAACAGGGTAACATCACTTTCTTTCACCTACAGGTTTGGTAAAACATTCGCACAAAAGAAAAGAAGTACCGGTAGCGCAATGGAGGAACAAAACAGGATCGGCGGCTAGTTCCTCCTAGAAAGAAACACACTCAAAAAAGCAGTTCCAGATCATAGGTGTAGTGTTGATTTAAGTTCCACATCTCTTATAAGAGGCTGTGGAACTTTTAGTTTCAGAACAATCCGGTTCACCTTTTTCACCCATTTATGTGATTGTACACACATCACTGTCACATTACTTTTGCTTCATCAACAACTGGTTATGAAAACTTTACTTAAGATGATTGCGCCACTGGTTATCCTGGTTTTAACTTCCAAACAAACCAATTGCTGCTCGGTTGCCTGCTCTACGACAGAAAAAAAAGAGGAGGTAGTTAAGCAGGTTAAGAAAACCAAGACTACAGAAGAAATAAACGCCTGGACGCTCACCAGTAAATTCAATTTTTAGACATTGTTTTCCACTTATACAAGAAGCCCCATTCCTGGGGCTTCTTTCATTTTAGTAAATAAGTAAAGAATATGCTTACTGCTGGCTCAGCTTTGTATATTGAACCTTAATAGTATAATCTCCATATTCATCTGCATATTTTGCAATCTTCTCTGCTACATCTTTCCTGTTGTTGTCGTAATAGTATGCAAGCATCATAACATTCATTGCATAGCTGTAGTGTTTTTTAGCTGTTTCCTTATCACCTTTAGCTTTTACTTCCTCTCCATTCTGAAAGCTCTTTTCTCCTACTTGTACCACACCTTTATTGATCTCATCAATCATGTCTTTAGAATGATCAAGTGCAACGGCTTTATCCAGCAGATCGTGACCTTCGCTCAACTCGCCCTGGATTAATTTGATTAGCCCCATTTCGCGATAATTCGCTGCTTTCTCGCCTTCTTTAGCGTTTGCTATTTTATATTGGCTCATTGCTTCAGCATGTTGTCCAGCTACAAAATAACTGTGCGCCATTGCAGTATGCAGTCCTGCATGCGTGGAATCATGCTGCTTAGCTTCGTTCAGCTTGTCGAGAGATTGTTTGCTTAGTGCTAATGCAGCTTGCGCATCACCTTTTTCCTTGGTGGCTTCAGCCTGTTTAGCAAGTGCCACGCCTTCATCGTAAGCTTTTGCGGCTTTCTCTTGAGGGGAAACACAGGATGCAAGTAAACCAATAACAACAGAGAGAGTAATAAATGGCTTCATATGGAGCTTGTTTTAAGGTTAAACAAAAGTGGGTTGTACATCACATTTACATGTGAGACTATTAAATATACTTCAACAGCAGTAACCAGCCAAAACTGGTCCGTACAAAGAAATTTATAATCCTGAAAGGCAAAACCACTTGTTGTCACCGTTTCACACAAATGAAGCTGACAGTTGTCACCATCAAGTAAAGCAGGTGAAATGTTGAGGATGATTAGAAAGTCCTGGCAAGGCGCAACTGGATCAACCTGTCATCGCGGGAGAAGCCGTAAGTAACATCTGCTGAGATTTTATTGAATGGCGCAAGGAAGACGCCAAAACCATAGCCATCGTGCCATACATTCGATTTTTCGTTAGGCATCCACACCCTTCCGTTGTCATAGAAAAACAGGAAGCCTAACTTTCCATTGTAGACGTAGCTTTTTACATCTTTTATATATCGCAGTTCATTGCTGTTGTAAACGGCAGTCTTACCCCAATACCTTCCCCGTCTAAAGGCTCGCATTTCCTGGCTACCACCCAGTGAGGCATACTGGTAAAACTCAGGATTACCAGTTACAGTTTTAGCACCTGCACGGAGGGCCAATGAGAAATCTGGCACCAGCGGAATATAAAACATAGCATCAGCCGAAAAATCTCCTACTGCCCTATCCCTTGCCTGCAGGTTCTGCATATAAGAAGCATTCGCATATAATTGGATGCCTTTAGTTGGTGCAATGGAGTCATTTAAAATATGGAAGTAGTAACCCAATTGCGGCCCTGCAAAAGCTTTAGGTTTATACATTTCGTTATTAGGATCAGCTACTTGTTTGCCTACAAATCTATCCAGGTCTTGAATTACACGCACTCTTCTGAAGTTTGCATTCAGCCTTACATGATGCCGCCCCATCCGGCGCAACAGACCAGCACGTCCTTCCCACTCCTCTGTACGTGCACGGTAGTAATCAATATCATCAACAGCAAACTCTGTTTCGTTACCAAGGCCAAAGAAGTTGGTCCATCTTATTTGGTCGTACATACCGTACAATTCCATGTCAGCCCTTCCAACTGCTTTTGGAAAATAACCTGAATAGATACCACTGAACCCTCGCTGGGATATGGAATAATTGGCTTGTATAGCTTGTTTTGAAGCAAATGGTTCTTTCCTCCATTTATTGGTAAGAATGCTATAGCGGAGACCTACAAATAAACGGTCATCGTTGCTAAAGAATATGGTTGGAGCCAATCCTCGTTTACTGTACAGGAAGCTGTTGTACTTAAAGGAATGGATGGATGTATCCGATGATAAATGCTTTCGTACGCCAGGTGCATTTATGTAGTTATCCCTGTTATCATAAATATGAATTTTGGAGCTCCTCACCAGGAAAGAGTCTGTTTCATCACCACCTATCAGACGGATCTTCAATCCGAATTTCTCCTGGCCCGAAACATCAAATACATCATTTCCTGAGATGCCGTACAAGCGTATCTCACGGGTTTCATCTGTGGTAAAAACTCGTGAATACAAAGGTGTCTCCTTTTGCTTTCCCTCTTTAGTGATCTTGTAAATATTTACCGCTACACGTTTTTCATCCAGCCTTTTCACTTCAAACTTTTCATGCTTTTCGCTGCCTGCAATGTCTACTTCCCTGGCTAAAAACAGGTAATACTCGTTTGCCCAGTCATCTATCTTTTCTCTCCTGGCCTTCAGGGTCTGAATGATGTTTTGGCCTGAAATGGCGAAGCTTTCCGGTGGCATTTGCCTAACGGCAGCTTCAATTACAGAATCTGTAAGTACTGCCTGCATTTGCTTTGCTGTTTGCATCCAGTCAGCTTTGGAAAGTTCATTGGCAAAAAAGCGGTCAAGATTTCTTTGTTCGTAGTTGAAGCGTTTTACATTCTTCAGATCATCCTTAAAAGGCTGGAAATAGCTTAAGCCGGAAACGCCTATCAACGTTTTCAGAAGCACACCATTAAAAGTAAAAAATGCCTGGTCGCGGTCTTGGGGCACAGCAGTATACACAGTCAGGCTATCGGTTTTGCGCTCACCCCACTCCCACTGATCTTCGTGGCGATCCCAATCGTTTATAAATAAATCCAGGAAACGTGCCCTTAGATATGCCCGCTGGTCCACAGTATTATCATTATCCTCCAACTTTTTGCCCAGCAGGTTTTTGGTGCTAATGTATTTCTTGTAGTTGCCGAGGTTGTCAGAATCTTCCCAGTCGCTGTCTATCTTTTGTTCAAATAAGTATAGTTTGTCTGCAAACTTATCGTTGAAGGTGTCGAGGGCAGGCTGGCGTGGCAGGTAAACATATTGAGGGTAGGTATGGTATACGCCTGCAGTTTTAGCCAAAAGTGGTACAGCCGCAGCACCATAAGGGTGCGACATAGAAACTTTATCGTCTACCAAATCCTCTATGAAAGTTCCCAGGAATTCTTTAGGTAATACTTTACCGAGTGTTTTGTTCACCGTACGTAAAGCGTACAGCTTGCCATCTTTTGTTTCTACCTGCAGAGATTTCGTTTGGTTACCTCCACCTGCTTTTACAGGTTTCAATCCACCATACGTTGTACTCAAGTCAATGATTGGCACCTTAACGGGCACCGTCCAATCTTTACGGTAGTTCCTGCCCCATAACCACTGGTGCCTGCCGGAAGTGCCATATTCAGGCCCTGCAATTACTACTGTATCTTTTGAATTGATTTTTCCTGGCATTTGCTGAGCGCCTGCCACTAAAAAGGCAAATTGAAAAATGAGTATGCCTGACAGGCACTTGATCTGGTTCTTCATTAAGTAGTTCATTCACTCATAAGCAATTAAAAACCTTGCCAGTAGATGAAGAAGCAATTTGAACCTATTTCAAAATAGAAATGTGAGTGTTATAAAGTGCCATATTTCTTGTAGTACGCTATCAGCCAGCCTACCACTTCGTTATAGCTGTGTACTCCCTCTACCTGTTGGTTTGCCTTTAGGTATTGGTCGTAAAATAGCTTAATTATTGGCTCTACCAGGTTGTCGCTTTTTTTATAATACTCCCGCAGTTCTTTATAATCTTTTTTTACCAGTGTGTCCAGCTTACTGTAAGTAGTCCTGGCAAGATTGCTATCCAGGCGCAACAATTCGTTGTTAGCATAATTGAACATGTCGAAGTAAGCAGAATACTGGAAGATAGGTTGGTCAGAATTTGCCGCCACCAGGTAACCAACAAAATTTGCTTCACTTTCGCTGGCATAACCAAGTTGGTGTGCCATTTCGTGACAAGTAACAAATGGTAGCATGAATTTGGGCTGCGTTAGGTTCAGTTGGGATTCGCCGGTAAATGGATTATAGTAGCCAAGGAAACCGAGATATATCCCTGCTCTTCCATATATAGATCGTTTTACCGACTCGGTTTCATAACTGAGAAACGGGTATTTGGCTGCTGCCAATTGGTAGGAACGATGTGCCTGGTCAAAAATGGTTTGATAAGAACGTTGTTTGATAACCCTGCCCAACGAACGTCGATGTGTATTTAGCCTTTCCACCAGTACTTGCGTTACTGCCTTTAGATCAGGAACGGTGTGTTCCTGTGGCTGCAATTGTAGCTGGTGTGCAATTCCTAACCTGTTGTAGTTGAGCCCCCACGAAAGATTAAAGATGATGTATACAGTTGCCAATATGAAAAAGGGACGTGTGTATCCAACTTTTATTTTCAGCAGGTCCCACCGTTTGTGCCGCAGAATCAAGAACAACCTGTAAAGTTTAACCGCGAAATATACCATGACCGTCAGGTACAACAGGTCGCCTACACTAAGCGGGAACCAACCAAAAACAATCCGGTAAAAGCGGGATATATATACATACATGCCCGTACTATAGAAGCTTTCGATCCATCCCGGGAAAAAGGTGGCAACTTTTATCAGAATGATGAGTATCAACAAGCCAAGGCCCGCTAAAAAAGTAGTTTTATTAGTAATTATCCTTCCTTTCATAAAAAGTCTCCATACATCAGCTTGTAAATTGTGGGAATATTTGTGACGAACCAACAATGAAGGTCAAGTAATTGTTGTACCAACTCATTTTCTACAATATGTAATTTTTAAAAATTTGATTGGCTACAGAATGATTTGTTCCTCACGTTCCAAACAGTTTATTTTGCACGCCGCGGTCGTTTTTCTACTTCCTTAGCCTCTTCTACCAGGAGTTATAGTAGTAAATGCTATAAACTTTACTTAATACAGTTGGATTTTCAGTATATTCTCCTACCTTTGCCACCCCTAATTTTTCAGTATGAGTCATAGGAGAGAATATGAGATTGCTTTTGTTGGGTTGAAACCAGGGGATCATGAATTTTCCTATGAAATCACTGACAAGTTCTTTGAGCCATATCAGGAGCAGGATTTTGCCAACTGCAAAGCACAGGTAAAATTGAAGCTTGAGAAGAACAATGGCTTTATGATGCTGAAGTTTGATGTGGACGGGAAAGTGGAAGTGATATGCGATCGTTGCGGCAATACTTTGCCAATACAATTGTGGGACGAGTTCAACCTGGTGGTAAAGATGGTGGATGAGCCGGAGATGATGAATGAACGCGAAGAGGACCCGGATGTATATTATATCAGCAAAACAGAAAGTCACCTGGATGTAGCTGAATGGATCTACGAATTCATTAACCTGAGCATACCAATGCAAAAGATGTGTAAGGATGATGAAATTGGAGGCCCACAGTGCAATACCGAGGTACTAGAAAAGCTGAAAAAAATGGAAGAAGATGCCAAACTATCCAGCAATTCGTTGTGGAAAGGTTTGGACCAGTTTAAAGATTTACAATAACGTTTTTAGATATTAAAATTTGAGTTATGCCTAATCCTAAAAGGAGACACTCGCAGCAACGCAGTGCAAAAAGAAGAACACATTACAAAGCAGAGGGTGTTACTTTAAGTAAAGACACTACTACAGGTGAACTGCATGTACGCCATCGCGCTCACGTAAGCGAAGGAAAACTGTACTACAAAGGAAAGTTGGTAGCTGAGAAAGCACCACTGAAAGCGTAGTTCCCCCTCATCTATTTATAAAGAGTTATTCATACCTGAAAAGGATGGATAATTTTTTATTTATATAAGGTCCTGATCTCTTTTGCTTCTGTTGCATAAGCCAATACTGTTCACAAAAAATCTTTAGCTTTCCGCGTATGAAAATTGGAATAGACATGATGGGTGGTGATTTTGCACCCTTAGAAGCAGTACTAGGTTTACAGCACTTCCTTTCTACAGGTAGCAAAAACACCACACTCTTTTGTATAGGTGATGAAGAACAGGTGAAACCTTTGTTGGCGCTTCATGCGATAGATGAGACGAAGGTGGTTACAGTTCATGCTCCACAGGTTATAGAAATGCATGAACACCCGACAAAGGCGCTAAAAGAGAAACAACAATCTTCAATTGCTGTTGGCTTTTACATGCTTGCCACAGGCAAAATAGATGCATTCATAAGTGCCGGAAATACCGGCGCTATGTTGGTTGGCGCTATGTACAGCATAAAAGCCATTGAAGGTGTGCTACGGCCAACCATTTCTACTGTAGTACCTAAGTTGAATGGCGGCACTGGCTTATTGCTTGATGTTGGCCTGAATGCTGATTGCAAGCCTGAAAACCTGAACCAGTTTGCTATTCTTGGAAGCCTGTATGCAAAGGAGATCCTGGGCATCACAGATCCAAAAGTTGGTTTATTGAATGTAGGAGAAGAAGAAGGTAAAGGCAACCTGCTTGCGCAGGCAACTTATCCCCTACTGAAAGAAAATTCCCGCATCAATTTTATTGGAAACGTTGAAGGCAGGGACGTACTGATGGATAAGGCTGATGTAATAGTTTGTGAAGGGTTCACAGGCAACATCTTACTTAAGATGGCGGAAAGCCTTTATGACATTGCCAAAAGCCGCAACCTGCACCAGGATAGTTACATGAGCCGCTTCCACTACGAAAACTATGGCGGAACGCCAGTACTTGGTGTAAATAAACCTGTGATCATTGGTCATGGAATAAGTAACGGAACAGCTTTCTCAAACATGATCGCGCTTGCAGAAAAGATGGTTGCCTCCAATATTTGCCGTGAAATGGTAGAGAGCTTTAAAGAAACTTCCACAGTTGATGAGTTGTCAAGTTAACTCCTCCAGCATTTCCACCAAGACCTACAGAGGCGACATATTTACTCCAAACCAAAAGCTACAATTTGCGCCATATATACCAGTTCATATTAAAGATCACCGGCTGGAAGGTTCAGCACCAACTTCCGGGGGACCTGAAAAAATGTATTGTGCTTGCTCCACCACATACCAGTAACTGGGACTTCTTTTATGCAATGGCGTTTCTTTCCATTCTACGTATCAACAGCCGCTTCACTATTAAGATAGAGTGGATGCGCTTCCCCTTTAGCCTGATCACAAAACCATTAGGTGGTATAGCCATAGATCGTCGTCCTCGCCATGCAGGCGAGGCTCGCCGCAGCTTCATAGAAGTGATGGTAGAATTGTTCAATAACAACAAAGAGCTTGTTATCATCATTACCCCAGAAGGAACCAGGTCTAAAGTAGAAAAATGGAAAACCGGCTTCTACCATATTGCCTTGCAGGCTAATGTTCCTATTGTATTAGGCTATATCGACTACAGTAAAAAGATGACAGGCGTTGGTGACATTATCTATCCCAGCAATTACGAGGAAGATATGCGCAAAATCATGCAGTTCTACAAAGGTTTCAAAGGGAAGTTCCCGGAAAATTTTTCAGTAGATAAAGATTTCGCATAGCTAATATCTGCTTCTAAAACTGTAGAAATTTTTTCTCAGCAGCTACAGCACCTCCTTTTGAAATCAGCATCCAGATGTTTTTCTTTTACTACCTACGCGGGAAGGATTATAAACCAATTCACTTGTTTTAAATTACCAGCAGGAAGAACTAATATTTACTGCTGCCTTTTCAATACCCCAACGGAAACACCTGCAAAATAATTGCGTGCAGGAGCGGCATTGAAAAACCTTCCACCAAAACCATTGATATCATTTCCCAGGCTATACCGCATGTTCAGCAGGTTATCACCACCTGCAAACACATCAATGGTGTATCTTCCTTCAATTGATCGTCTAAATCCAAATCGGGCAGTAAGCAAGTGAAAGCTTTCAGCAATAGCTGAATTGGCATCATTCAAAGGAATATCATCAACGAACTGGTACGTAAGGTTGGTGTAAAAGCCTTTTTTTAAGCTGATATCTGCACCAGCCCCCACAGTATGTGGTGCTACACCAGGTAAACGATTCCCTGAAAAGTCATTGGTGACTTGCTTAAAGTCTTTGTACCTGAAATGATAGTAGGTATAGTTCATCCACAACCTGCTTGGAGCAAAAGTGGCACTGCGGGGAAACAGCTGGTACCAGGCCTGTGCTTCTAATCCACGCTGGCGGGTGCTACCTGCATTTTCAAAATAATCACCTCCTGCAGCATCACGCCGCTGCACAATGGTGTTCTGCAGCCTGAAGTAAAATGCATTTACATCAACAAATAGCCGCGGCGAATATACATTTCCCTTCAAGCCAATATCGTAGTTCCACCCTTCTTCTGCCTGCAGGTTAGGATTGGAAATGCTGCCTGTTGGATATAGTTCTGCAGTAGTAGGCGGAGAAAATCCACGAGATAAAGAAGTGTAAAGAGAAACGGTTGGCTTTATTTTATACAGAACCGCCAGCCTTGGCGCCAGCTTATTATTGAAGTTGATATTGCTCTGCCGGTAAGGCAATGGCGTGAGGTGAATAAGTCGTAGCTGTTGTTGGTTGTAGCTTGCTCCTAATGAAAAGTTCCACCTGTTGTGCTCCAGGTTTAACTGCGAGAAAAGAAAATACGCCAGGTTATTTATCTCATCATCGGAACGTAATGTATCAGGACGGCCGCCACGGTTGTCATAGATCCGTATAGTCGTAAAACCTTGCTGCAGTTCAGCGCCCGCCTGCCAGCTCAGTTTTGTAACACCAAATGTATTGCTGTAGGTAACAGAACTTCTTCCACCTACGTGTGGCTCATTGGCCCGGCCGTAATTGCGTATGGTTGGATTTTCTAAACCAGTAAAAGCTCCGTATAATGAAGTTGTACTTTGCCATCGTTCATTAAAAAGATGCCGGTAGGAAGCTCCCGCTAAAAATGTACGTTGCCTAATAGAAGCACCAACATCTGCAGATCCTGGTATAAAACCAACCGCAGGACGAGCCATAGCTGGATTGGCTTCATATTCTGCACGTGTAAGAGCGCCAGGTGTTTGGTAGAACAGGTCGCCGTATAAAAAGGTAGCCGTAAGTTTATCTTTTGCAGAAAGATGAGAAGTAGCTTCCCATGACAACACATCGCGCCGCATGGCTGAATGTTGACGGTAGCCATCGCTTTGTTGGTGTTGATAATTTACCATGCTCCTGTGCCGGTCGCTACCAAAGTTGATATTGATATTTGTATTGCTCGTTCCAAAGCTACCTACCACCTGGTCAACTATCACTCCTGCCTGCCGCAAACTTGCATCATTATTTATGAGCATTACGCCTCCCGTACCTGCACCATATAAACTACTACCCGGCCCTTTAATTACTTCAAGTGATTGAATGTTGTAAAAGCCCAATTGGTTCAGGTAAGTATGTCCACCCGGATCGGTAAAAGGAATATCATTATAATACACTTTTACATTGCGCACTCCAAAGGGAGAACGCAAAGAACTGCCGCGGATATTGAGCCGGTAGCTGCCGGGAGAACGCTCTTCCATTCTTACGCCGGCGGTTGCGTTAAGTGCAGGTACAATACTGGTGTTAGAAAAACGGTTTAAGTCATTTCTACTTACATAGTTGATAGCGGCAGGCACATCACCAATAGCACGGTATTGTTCATAAGCCCGCACAGTTGCCTGATAATTGCCGGTTGATTGTATAGTATCTGTTACTTCTTGTGAAAAAACTAAAGCAGGTACTACGAGTGTGGCTAATAAGCAGCTAAATTTCATATACTTTGATTGCTACAAAATATATGAAAATCGTACCCGAAAAACTTGTCGAATGCAGTAGCATAAGATTTGCATCCTATAGTTAAACAACATGCATGGAAAATAAAGTAACCATAAAGAAAGAAGAAGTTTTATCAGATGGGTTTTTTACACTTAAGAAAGTCACATTCGATCTTGCTAATAAAGAAGGACAAGCAGAAGAGCAAAAGCGCGAAGTATATCATACAGCCAATGGCGCTACTGTTCTATTGTATAATGTAGAAAAAGAGACTGTGATACTTACTCGTCAGTTTAGAGTAGCCACTATGCTCAATGGAAATGATAGCGGCATGATGATAGAAGCATGCGCTGGTATTATAGAAGATGGTTCAGCGGATGAAACCATTGTACGCGAAATAGAAGAAGAAACAGGATATAAAGTAGAAGATGTAGAAAAGATATTTGAACTATACTCTTCTCCTGGTGCTACCACAGAAAAACTGCACTACTATATTGCCCGTTACCAACCAGGAAATAAGGTAAGCGATGGAGGTGGATTAGATGACGAACAGGAGAATATTGAGGTGCTTGAAATGGCGTTCAAGGATGCTTACCTGATGATAGAAAACGGCACTATCCGTGATGCAAAAACAGTACAGCTACTGCAATATGCAAAGCTGCATGTGTTTACACCAGAAAAAGTTTTTGATGTACTGTAGCAGGTAGTTAAAAGCATCTTCTCTTACAAGAAATGCATTAACCTTTAGGTTTTAATGAATACTTTCCTGCTGGTATTGCCCTTGTAGTTTTTCCAGCTTTTGCAATGCATAAAAGATACAGGTTACGTGCATAGCTTGGATGATCTCGTTGCGCTCCAGCATATTTTTCAATTCATCCAGTGATACCAGCACCACCTCTATATCTTCATTTTGATCTAACTCCTGCTCCTGAACTTTTTTGCCGCCTCGCAAAAGGTATAGGTGCATCAGGTTATTATTTGTAGAAGGGTTAGGCGATGTGCGGCCGAGATAATGCACCTCATTGAAAGCATAACCAGTCTCTTCCAGCAGTTCGCGTTTTACAGCTTCTGCATTGTCGGTATCAGTAGCATCTACACAACCACCGGGTGTTTCTATACACACTTCACCAAGAGCGTGGCGGTATTGCTTTACCAATACTACCTGGTTATCTTCTGTAAGCGCAACTGCAGTAACCCATGTAGGATATTCCATTACATAGTAAGGATACACCTCCTGCCCATCGGGTCGCAGGCATCGGTCACGGCGTGCCCGCAACCACGAATCGGTAAATAAGTATTCAGAAGAAAGAAGCTGCCATTTCATGGGTGAGGTTTGAGGTGTGGGGTAAGAGGTGTGAGGTTTGGGTTTCTGGTTTCTAGTTTTTAGTTTCTAGTTTCTTGTTCCTGGTTCCAGGTTTGTACCTTTTGCTTTTTGACTTTTGATTTTTGTCTTTGACTTGTGACTTTCTCTCCTCACCAACCCTTTTCTTCTCTAAGTGCCTTAATATGTGCTACATGATGGCGGCTGTGCCAGCTATATATACCGAGTAACTCCCATAGCGTTAGTTTACGCTGGTGACCCGGATGAAAAACACTGCGGCTTTCCCAGTCACCATCTTCAATGCTGCGAAGTGCTGTTACCAGCCTGCGATGCAGTGCATGCAGCAAGGTGATAGACATATTGATTGGTTCATCGTACACATCAGCCAGGTTTGCCCAGTGTTTTTCCTGGTAAGGTGTAATGGTAGGATTATCCTCCGTCATTGCCAGCTTGAAGCGGATGTAGGCGTTCATATGGCTATCAGCAATGTGGTGAACCAGTTGACGGATCGTCCAGCCGCCTTCGCGATAAGGAGTGTCCAGTTGAGGTTCATCAAGATTGAGTACAGCCATCTCTACATCTGTAGGAAGAAAAGTAAGATCCGTTAGGTATTGCTCCTTTAGCTTGTGACTAAAAGGCTGCAGTTGAAACTCCCCGATCGGGTAACGTGGATCAATGTTAGTAGTTGTCATGGCTGCATGATTGATGAACAAAAAAGCCGTTTAGAAGTGCCTGCCGCGCAAAGAACAATCAGTACAAGTGTGTGACACAACAAAATTTGAGTTACGCTTCACTGCTGGTTCCATACACAACAATCGCTACTAAACGGCTAGAAAGATAAGAAGGTATTACCTGTCGGCCTTGCCTTTAATGCTTAAAAGTTCTACATCGAAAACAAGGGTAGCGCCACCTGGGATCTCAGGACCAGGACCATAATCGCCATAAGCCAATGCAGACGGAATGAATAGTTTCCACTTGCTGCCAACAGGCATCAACTGAAGGGCTTCTGTCCAGCCAGCAATAACACCTGAAACAGGTATGGTGATAGGCTCGCCACGAGAATAAGAATTATCGAATTCGTTGCCATTGATAAGCGTACCACGATAATGCGCTACAATGGTATCAGCAGCCGTAGGCTTAGGACCTGTACCTGCTGTAATGATCTCGTACTGGAGGCCTGTTGCTGTTTCTACTACACCTGAACGCTTCTTGTTTTGCGCAAGAAAAGCAATGCCCTTTTCTTTTTCGGCGCCACTTGCTTTACGGCTCTTTTCTTCTGCCATACGTCCCATCAGCTGGTTGGCAGCGTTCATATCCAGGGTAGTTGGCTGACCTTTCAATGTCTGGTCAATTGCCTTGTTCATTACTGCAAAGTTTATGGTCTTAATGTCCTGGCTTTTGAGGTAAGAACCAAGAGAAACACCAAATGCATAAGAAAGGCTGTCGTTGGTTGTTTTAAGTGCGGCGGCAGCTGTAGGCGCTGGTTTAGCTGCTGGCTTAGCTGCAGGTTTAGTAGTTTTTGTTTGGGCCTGCACTGAAACACACATTGCCAGTACACCAATTCCCAGGAGTGACTTTTTCATATTTTATTTTTGTGAAACGAATAAACTAATCTTCGCGAAGACTTTTGCCTGTAAGATGTATAAAAACATCTTCTAACGTAGCAGCTTTAACACTTTTTGGGCGTTCGAAGCCGGTGGAGACAAGATCGTCTATTAACTTATCAGGCGTATCGATGGCTATGATTTTGCCGTTATCTACCACAGCTACCCTATCGCAAAGCACTTCGGCTTCATCCATATAGTGAGTAGTGATGATAACGGTGGTGCCTTTTGCGCGGATGTTGCGGATAAGGTCCCACAGGCTGCGACGTGCCTGCGGGTCGAGCCCTGTGGTGGGCTCATCTAAGAAAATGATCTTTGGCTCGTTGATGAGTGTAGTAGCGACTGAAAATCGTTGCTTCTGCCCGCCGCTCAATTCCTTGAATTTAGCCTTTGCTTTATCGCGCAGGTTTACCAGGTCGAGCAGCTCCATTACATCTGTATGGCGGTTGTACAACCCGTTGAAAAGATGTATCAGTTCAGTAAGGTTAAGACCGGGATAATAACCGGAAGCCTGCAACTGAACACCCATTATCTTCTTTATATGGTTTGGATGGGTGTCCAGGTCGTGGCCATCTACATAAACTTTACCGCTGGTCTTGTCGCGCAAGGTTTCGATGATCTCTAGTGTAGTACTCTTGCCTGCACCATTTGGACCAAGAAGTCCGAAAATCTCACCTTCAAATACGTCAAAACTTATCCCCTTCACTGCCTGGAAATTTCCATAATTCTTTACCAGGTCTTTTACCTCAATGATCTTCTTCATCCAATATTTCAATTAACGCCTTGCGTATGCGATTCCAGTTCTTCCATCATCTTGCGGCTTCCAATAAAGAAAGGTGAACGCTGGTGCAATTCTGTAGGAACGATGTCTAAAATTCTGCGGGTACCGTCAGTTGCTTTACCACCAGCTTTTTCTACTATGAATGCAAATGGATTGCACTCGTACAGCAGGCGCAACTTGCCTTTAGGTTTATCTATGGTGCCAGGGTACATAAAGATGCCACCTTTGATGAGGTTGCGATGCACATCGGCCACCATACTTCCTATATAACGCTGTGTGTATGGACCGCCAGTAGATTTTTCTTTGGCCTGGCAAACATTGATGTATTTGCGAACGCCCTCTTCATAACGGAAGAAATTACCGTGGTTTACAGAGTAGATATTGCCGCTTTCAGGACATTGTATGTTAGGATGGCTCAGGCAAAATTCGCCGATTGAAGGATCAAGCGTGAATCCATTTACTCCACGACGCGTAGCATACACCAACATGGTGCTTGATCCATAAATAATATAACCAGCGGCTACCTGCTGGTTGCCCGGCTGCAGAAAATCTTCAATAGTACAAGGCTTACCTCTTTCGCTCACACGGCGGTAGACGCTAAAAATGGTTCCAATAGAAACGTTCACATCTATATTTCCACTACCATCAAGCGGATCCATCAGTAGCACGTATTTGCTGTTGTTGCTTACATCATCATCAAAAACTACAATGTCATCATTCTCTTCACTACCAACACCTGCGCAGCTTATACCGTGTTTAAGTACACCAATGAACTGGTTGTTTGCAAAAACATCCAGTTTCTTTACATCTTCTCCCTGCACGTTCACACTACCTGCTTCACCAAGAATGTCTACCAAACCAGCTTTGTTTACTTCTACATTTACACGCTTAGCTGCAAGACCAATATCCCTTAACAACATACTTAATTCGCCTGTAGCCTGTGGAAACTCGCGTAGCTGCTGAATTGTAAATTCATCTAAAGTCTGTACCCTGCGGTTGATATTCGACATTCTTATATTGGTTTTAGTAGTTATTCAAAAGTTTAAAGTTATAGTAGACAGTGTTTTCTACCTATTGGTGTTCAAAATTTTGCTGTAAAGTGCCGAAAGATAGGCAACTTCTTATGTAGAAATACTTACAGCAGTATATATTAAACATTTTGCCCTTAATGCTCGTTTGCAGGAAATTTAGTTTCCAAGCCACTATATCATCTACTTTTCTGGAATTATTTATTAAAAGAAAAATATATGCGCTGCAGCAAGCGAATAAACTTTCCCTACATTAGCGGCCTTAATCTGTACCTTATATGAAGAGAAATGTATTGCTAGCTATGGCTATGGTATTGACTATAGGCGCTAATTCCCAAGTGAGTATTAATGCCATTGATGCGAAAAAGCATATTGGTGAAGTGGTATCAATTTGCGGAAAAATTTACAGCGCAAAGTTCTTGCCCAGCAGCAAAAATCAACCAACCCTGCTGAACCTTGGAGGCAATTATCCAAATCAACTGGTAACCATTGCCATTTTTGAAGGCGATAGGAATAAGTTCCCGTTCAAGCCGGAAGAATATTATCCTAACACTGATGTATGTGTTACCGGCAAACTGGTGGAATACCGTGGAATGCCTGAGATCATTGTTCAATCGCCAGATCAGTTGAAGTTGCAACTGGGGAATACCACAGCATCTAATAGTGCAGTTAAATCAACACCTGTAAAAAAGAAAGCTGAGCCGGTAGCTACAGGAAATGAATATGATGTAACGCTTACTAATGATGTTCACCTACGCTCAGGCCCCGGGTTAGAATTTGATCCTATCACTGTGCTGCAGGCAGGTAGTATCGTTTCAGTAATGAAATCAAACAACGGCTGGTCGCACGTTACGGTAAAAAAGATCGTAGGCACGCCCGGAAGCACATCTACCGGGTTCATTAAGAACAACGTATTGAAATAGGAAAAGGGAAGTTCGCTTCCCTTTTTTATTGTTCATTATTCTCTTCTTTCTACACTTCGCAAACTCTTGTAAGGGTAAACATCATTTCATCAAGTGCATTCCTGCTGCTTAGTTACTTCTTTCTTATTGCTCCTTCTTGCTGAACTACTATAACACCTGCAGCTGTAGATCATTTGCGGCATGTTCTTTTTAGCAGAATCTGAAAACTAAATACTATGGACAAAGCAAATGATCATAACGAAGCAACAGGGCACAAGCAATCAGATTTTGCAGGCACCAATCCTGATAAATATGGCCAGCCTGAAATGCCTGGTGACCAGCCGATAAATTTTGAAGAGGAAGCACAGAATGTAACAGATGGTCCTCGCACACTTTCAGGTGAAGAAGCAGAGCAAGCTGCTAATAAAGCCAATCAGAATAAAGAAGATTAGTATGAACGAGCAGGAAAACAGGGAGACAGTTATTGACCAGGTAACGAAGATGCGGGAGGTGCCAAGAAATGAGCTGCCAGCTAATGATGAGCCACCTTCACGACCACCAGATAGGGAGGCAATTCCGGATGCTGCTGAAGAAGTGCAGGAAGGCAACTATGGAAAAAGAAGTTACGCTGAACCTGGTACTGACTCCACAAAAGAACCATCCGCCGGTGCGGATTAATTGATTTAAATAAAATCAGAAGTCATGTTACATAACAGGAGCACACTATTAACAGCAGGCCTGATAGCAGTTGGATACTTCCTTTTTACCCGCCTAAAAAGCGAGGACAAAAAAGAAGTTATTGAACACATAGAGCATACATCAAAGGACCTGTTAAAGGAATACTTGTAAAAGAAAAGGCAGCAATTAATTATTGCTGCCTTTTTGTAAATGCGTTCTTATCTGCTGGAATGCGGAAAGAAATATCTTGAACTTATTCTCCGTCTTAGGCCATTCTATCTCGTTTTTCCTGAACGTCTCCCTCAAGATATCGGTGGCCATATAACAGTCGGTAGTATCATAAAAATAGGAACACCAGGCAGGGGGAAGATCATCATATCCTTTAAGCCCTACCCCATTGCCGTAGATCTTTATAGGTGTAGGCGTACTACGCACATCTAATGTAGAAAGATCACTGGCGATGCCCCATGTAAAATATGCCTCCCAAAATTTACAGTGGTTGATGAGGCGTTCTCTTATTTCTTTAGCAGATTCTTTTCCTGTGGCACGTAGCCGCCATTGGTTGTTAGCCAGTGAAAAAGGATCTGCATCATTTGTCTCAAATTCTGCAGGCTGCGCTTCAAAATGAGAGATTGAATGCTTCACCTTTACCTGCAGCTCCTTTTTACTTTCTTTTTCTATACTTAAAGTTGTGATCTTTCTATTGTTGTTGGTAAGCACCAGGTTGTCTCCCGCCCTGTCCCATGTTCCATGTTCAAACATCCCTAGGTCAGCTGTGAAGCTGCCATCGTTTTTCAGGTAAATAAAATGAGAAGGCTTAAAACTTCCTGCATCTGAACTTCCTCCGTGGTGGGTAAAGAACCACAGTTTATTGCCTGAAGAGCCGAAGCCGCAGGCGGTAAAAAGCATAGTAATTGTTGCAAAAGCAAAAGCAGGAATGGTTAGTTTGATGAAGCTGTTCTTAGTCATTGGTTTAGAATCAGCTTTCAATGTAAGGCATTCAGCATTTTGCAAAAGGCATAATTTTTTCCGACATTTAAGAAAAGCCATATGAAAGACATCAATGATCTCCAGGACCTGCTAATTCACCTGGTCACGCAGATGAGAAGTGCAGAGGTACAGTCACAGGAAGCCATCCCGCAAATAATAGAGAAAGCAAATCATCGTTCGCTGAAGAATGCACTACAACATCATCACCAACAAACAGGTGAGCAGGTGAAACGCCTTGAAAAGATCCTGCGAGTATTAGAAAGTGACGGAAACAAAGAGACCGTTTGTAAAGGAATGCAAGGCTTAATACAAGAAGCTACTGAAATCATAGGTTCACCTATATCAAAAGATGCTATTGATCCTGCCATCATTTTTAGCGTCCAGAAAATGGAGCACTATGAAATATGCTCATATGGAACAGCCGTGGCATATGCCCAGCAGCTTCACCTGCATGAAGTGGAGCAGATGCTGCTGGAAACGCTTAACGAAGAGTACGATGCGGATGACCTGCTGACAGCACTTGCTACTTCAGGTTATAATAAAGAAGCCGCTCCACCCGATGTAGAAGAAAGCAATTTTGAGAAAGAAGCTACCGTCAACAACTCTGGTGAGACTACCCCATCAACTACAGGTAAGGTGGTGATAAATGAGCGGACAATTCAATCGCCAGGCGGTCGCGCAGGCAGGTCCCACAGGGGATATTCTTCCGGTGAATCACGAGGACATTGAGATAATAGGTAAAAACTGCTCCGCTGTAGGTAAACCAAAAACTGCTTCATGAAAATTTCACAGATAAAAGAGACTTGCCTTTATGTAAAGGACCTGGAGGCGACAAGGCAGTTTTACCATGGTAAGCTTGGTCTTCCTATGATTTCGCTTGTAGAAGGACGACATGTTTTTTTTAGGGCAGGCAGTTCTGTACTTCTATGTTTTATTGCAGCCAAAACCGAACAAGAAAAAATACTTCCTCCACATGGAGCCAGTGGTGTTATTCATTTTGCATTTGAGGTAGCAAAAGCAGATTATGCTGCTACTTTATCTGAACTGCAGCAACAACACGTAAAAATTGTACACGAGCATGAATGGCCAAACGGCGTACGCTCCTGCTATTTCAATGATCCTGATGGTCATTTGGTAGAGATTGTTGAAGCAGGTCTTTGGGATAAGTAACTACCAGCATAAAAAAAGCCTTGTTGTTGTAAAATGTTACAACAACAAGGCTTCAATATAGAAGTTGATTATTCGTAACGCTTCATGTATTCTTCAGGATTGCGCAAAGCTTCCATTCCGAAATAAGCGATACCAAAGATCGCTAATGCTAAAAACAAAATAGATATCGTTAATCCAATGATGGCACATATTCTCCCGGTGTTCATATTGCTTACCGATCCGGGTGTGTATGCTGTAGGATTTGCATTGTACAATTGCTTCGACTTAGAAGCAAGTACAAGTGAAATGATGGCTAAAACAGTTCCCGGAAGTCCATAACAAAAGCAGCCTACAATAGAACTAATTCCCAAAACAAGAATAGCCGTAGAGTTTGGTAAAGGTTCCTGTGCTTGATAACCTTGGTAATAGTTGTTTTCCATTTTACGCAATTAGTTTGTGGTTTACTATTTTGTAAATATAGAAGCAAACAATTATGGAAGCAGTCACTATGTGAAAAATCTTTATGTTCCTGGCGCCCTTTTCAAACTTATACCTAAGATGAAGAATGGTGTAAATGAGAAGAAATAGAATAGGTATCAGTGCAGGATACATTAGTATACTTTCAACAATATTTCCCTTCACTAAAAGGAGAAAGCTACGCTGGATGCCACAGCCCGGGCAATCGATATTGAGCAGCGCTTTTGTCGGGCACTGTAGTAAGTGCTTCTCCAGCCAATCTAGTATTAGCAGGTAGTAAAACATGTTATATTAATAAGCACGTGCAAACAGTACTCTCTGCTCCGAAGGCTTACCTGTCAGTATACATTTACCTTCTTCCTTATCGTTATTCAGCGGTATACACCTGATGGTAGCCTTGGTCATCTCCTTGATCTTATCTTCCGTTTCACCCGTACCATCCCAATGCGCAGAAATAAATCCAGCCTTCTCATCCAGTAGCTTTACAAAATCATCCCAGTTATCAGCACGAGTGATGTTGGCGTCCCTGAAGGTCTTTGCCTTGTTATAAATATTCTCTTGTATAGCATCCAGCAACTTGCCTATACTTATAGCCAGCCCGTCAAATGACATGGTCATTTTTTCTTTCGTATCTCTGCGAGCTACCTCTACAACATTATTCTCCAGGTCGCGTGCTCCAATGGCCAAACGAACCGGCACACCTTTCATTTCGTATTCAGCAAATTTCCATCCCGGGCGAGCTGCATCGTTATCATCGTATTTTACACGAATGCCTGCAGCTTTTAATTCTTTTACCAGTGCATGCACCTTCTCATCTATCTTTTGCTTCTGCTCCTCTCCTTTAAAAATTGGAACGATCACCACCTGGAATGGCGCAATACGCGGAGGAAGGATTAAACCATCGTCATCGCTGTGTGCCATTACCAATGCACCTATCAGTCGTGTACTCACACCCCAGCTGGTTGCCCATACATAATCCAGCTTGTTATTCTTATCGCTAAATTTTACATCAAATGCCTTGGCGAAGTTCTGACCCAGGAAATGTGAAGTACCTGCCTGCAGTGCTTTTCCATCTTGCATCAGGGCTTCTATACAATATGTATCTTCTGCACCTGCAAATCTTTCATTCTCACTCTTCACACCTTTTATAACAGGCATAGCCATATAATGCTCAGCAAAATGCGCATATACTTCCAGCATTTTTACTGTTTCTTCTATCGCCTCTTCTTTGGTAGCATGTGCGGTATGACCTTCCTGCCAAAGAAATTCGGCAGTACGTAAAAACAAACGCGTACGCATTTCCCAACGAACCACGTTCGCCCATTGGTTAACAAGGATTGGAAGATCGCGGTAGCTTTGGATCCATGTTTTGTAGGTGTTCCAGATGATAGCTTCACTGGTAGGACGCACCACCAGCTCTTCTTCCAGCTTACTTTCAGGATCTACCATCAAAGCACCTGCCTTATCTGGATTGTTCTTTAGCCTGTAGTGTGTAACAACCGCACATTCTTTTGCAAAACCTTCGGCATTCTTCTCTTCTTTTTCAAACAAACTTTTAGGCACGAAAAGCGGGAAATAAGCATTCTGATGACCTGTTTCTTTGAACATCCTGTCGAGTTCATCGCGCATATTTTCCCAAAGCGCATAACCATATGGCTTTATCACCATGCATCCTCTTACTGCACTATAATCTGCTAAACCACCCTTGATGATCAGGTCGTTATACCATTGGGAATAATCTTGCGAACGCGAAGTGATCTCTTTACTCATACAGTTGTATTTACCTAATAATTAACAAAAGAAGATTAAACAGCCAGGAATGCGGCAAACAGTTTGATGCTCAGTTGTCAACTGCTAAAAAAGCGTCGCAAAAGTAGTAACTTCATATTTAATAACGCTCTAAAACCTGTTCATATGAACAACAAAACTCTACTCGCTCTATTTGTTTGCATCATCACTCTTGCAAGCTGCTCTACAGCATATAAAGCCGGGCAAACACCCGATGATGTTTATTACTCTCCAGCCAAAGATTTTGTAGCTAAGAAAGAAACTACAAGAGACAGGTACGAAGACTATACAAAACAAGATGACCAATACCTGCGCATGAAAGTTCGTAATCGCACCCGCTGGTCTACCATAGACGATTATGATTATTGGTACGACAGCAGGTATAACCATATGATGATGAACTATGGTTATTACAACACCTATGGCTGGAACAACAACTGGCACTTTGTATACAATCGTCCAATCTGGGGTTCTTCTTACTTCTACAATGGCTGGAATCCTATGGTAGGTTACGGTGGTTATCCTGTAGTGATCAATAAGCAAGTTACCAGGCCACCTTCAAGAGCCAGCAGGCCTTCGCTGCAGGGTTATTCCAATTCAAATTATAACAATAGCAACCTTGGAAATTCTATAAGAAAAGTATTTACACCAACACCTTCTACCGGTACTTATAGCAACTCCAATTCTGGCAGCACTTACAGCACTACGCCTTCCAGGGCCTACAACCCTTCTTCTAGCAGTAGCAGCAGTTCTCCTGCAAGGTCTTCTTCATCTGGCTCAAGTTCTTCTGGTGGTGGAGTATCTCGTCCTGCAAGAGGAGGCAACTAATCTTGCGACGCTGTAAAAGCAGTGCACTTCCTCACAAACATCATTTTCAAAAACATCATAAACTATGAAAACCGTATCTACATCACGGGTACGGTTTTCATTAACAATACTTGTATGAAAAAAATTTTACTTGCCTTAACTGCATTTACTAGTATTCATGCAGTTGCCCAATTACCCGAAGATGTTTTACGATATAGCTACTTTCCTGTAAATGGCTCTGCCCGCAATATGGCTATAGGTGGAGCAATGGGTTCTCTTGGCGGCGACATCAGCGCTCTTTACATGAACCCTGCAGGTCTGGGACTTTTTAAAACAAGGGAAATTGTCCTGACGCCCGGCTTCAAACTGAACAACAATAAGTTTAACTACAGGGGAAGTGATACATCCACCAACAAATCAACATTCAATTTAGGAACAAGTGGTTTGGTAATAGGCTTTAATACACCAGGCAGCAAATGGACAAGCCAGGCTTTAAGTATTGGCATCAACACTGTGGCCAACTTCAACAATACTTTTTCGTACCGCGGCACCAACAACTATAGCAGCATGACGGAAGTTTTTGCTGAAGCAGTTAGCAGCAACCGTTATTCAATTGATGAAGCCATTAATGATCCAAGGCTTGCTTTTGGTACCGCTCCTGCTTTATATACTTACCTGGTAGATACGTTTAGAAACAACAACAACCAGCTTGAGGTTAGAGGTCTTCCTGAATTTTTACTGCAGCAGGGATTAGCGCTGGAACAAAAGAACACAGTAAGAACCACAGGTGGCTCAACAGAATTAGCGGTAGGTTATGCTGCCAATATGGATGACAAGCTTTACATAGGAGGTTCTGTAGGTATACCTTTCGTGGCTCATGAAAGAATAACCACTTACCGTGAGTCTGATATTTCTGGCAACAACAATAACAACTTCAATTTTTTTGAACTAAGAGACCGGGTAAAAACTACGGGCGTTGGTATCAATGCAAAGCTTGGTGTCATCTTCAAACCACAAGAGCAAATACGCCTTGGAGTTGCTTTACATACGCCTACTATCTATAGCATGACCGACAACCAGTCTTCTGAACTTACTGCCGACACCGAAGGATATAATGGACTTAAGACTGCTGGATCTTCTTTATTTACCAATAACAATGGCGCTGGACAAACCGACTACCTGGCAATAACTCCATGGAAAGCTATGGTGAGTGGATCGTATGTTTTCAGAGAAGTAAATGATACCCGCAGGCAGCGTGCTTTTGTAACTGCTGACATTGAATATGTAGGTTATTCGAATGCTGGCTTCAGGGAAAAAAGCGACTATGCAGATTATTCTGATATTGAATACTACGACCAAATGAAACAAGTGATCCGTGACTATTACCGTGGTGCATTCAACTTCAGGCTTGGTGGCGAATTGAAGTTCAATACGATCATGTTCAGATTGGGTGGCGCCTACTATGGCAGCCCTTATAAAGACAAAGAGTTACAGTCTAATATCATACAGGCAACAGGTGGTTTAGGCTATAGGGATAAAGGCATGTTCATCGATCTTTCTTATGCGCACAACTTCCTGAAAGATGTTCATTTCCCTTATCGTTTAGCTGATAAGGCAAACACCTTCGCCAACCAGACTGGCAGCCGGGGAAATGTGGTACTGACCTTTGGTTTCAAATTATAATCATCAATATTTGTAGGAGAACGGCATCAGTAATTGATGCCGTTTTTATTTACATGCTACCAATGATGCGGTAAGACACCTGCTGACGGTGGCAAAGAATTTTATTATAAAAAGTAAAATCAAATTATGCAGTGGCGAGGCCGGCAAGGCAGTGGAAATGTAGAAGACAGAAGAGGCGCATCAGGAGGCGGGTTAGCAGTAGGCGGCGGTATAGGAGGAGTGATTGTGCTGGTTCTTTATTTACTTCTTGGCGGCGATCCTAACCAGGCGCCACAACTAATGCCGGGACAAGCTCCTCCACGAGAGCTGTCGCAGGAAGCAACAGCAGCAGAAGACACGCTGGCTGAATTTGTATCCGTTGTTTTAAAAGATACCGAAGATGTTTGGGCTGAGTTGTTACCAGGGTACCAGCCACCACGCCTCGTCTTGTTTTCTAATGCAGTAAATTCAGCATGCGGATCGGCAAGTGCTGCTGTTGGTCCATTTTACTGCCCCGGCGATAAAAAGGTTTATATAGATCTATCATTTTTTAAAGAACTGGATAACCGCTTTGGAGCACCGGGTGATTTTGCCATGGCTTACGTGGTAGCACATGAGGTAGGGCATCATATTCAAAATTTACAAGGCACAACTAATCGGCTTCACCAGATGCGGGGAAGTGTTTCCAAAAAAGAATATAACCAGGCATCGGTAAGGCTGGAACTACAGGCTGATTTCCTGGCTGGAGTTTGGGCACATCATGCACAGAAGACAAAGAAGATACTTGATCCGGGTGATATTGAAGAGGCACTAGGCGCAGCAAATGCAATAGGCGATGACCGGCTTCAAAAGCAGGCGCAAGGGCATGTGGTACCCGATGCCTTCACGCATGGCACTTCTGCACAACGTATGCGTTGGTTCAAGAAAGGTTTCCAGACTGGTGACATCAGGCAAGGCAATACTTTTGAGACGGATGAACTGTAGGGAAACTTTAGATTTTAGATTTTAGATTTGGGATTATTGAATTTGGATTTTGGATTTGAATTTTGAATTATTCACTACCTTTTTCCATTCACCAACGCAATCTTCTTAGACTTTTCCTGTAGTAACTTTATTACCCTAGCCACATCCTTTTCTTCCATTAGCCTTACGGGACGAAGTAACATGTTTGTATACATGCCGGGGTTGATAACTTTCCTGGCAATTGCTACTACACTACCATCAATTAGCTTGATGTAATTAGGCTTGGCTTGTTCACCAGCTACTGCCAGTGCTACTGCATTTGCCCATGCCGCCTGCCGTGCTGCCTTAATACTAAAATTGATAACAGCTTTTTCTCTGTCGGAGGTTATTTTATTGATCATCCGCAGCGGGAACCAAAGCCTGCACATCATTTCCTGGACATGCGAAGTAAGACCGGCAATGATATCGTTGATCTTTTCAAAATCTTGTTGCAGGTCATATATTTTTTCTCCGGGTGCAGTTTCAGCAGCTGCTATAGCAAGATCTAAATTGATATGCGTATTGATGCCTAAAATCACATGCTGAAGAATAATAAGGTCATTATTAGAGCACGCATCATAAGCTGCACACCAGGCATTGCTACATGGTTGTTTATGAACGTATGCATGCCAGGCATCGATATAGCGGTTGGCAAAAATCACATCCAGCAATTCCATTCGGCTTGGATTGGCAAATACACCCTTCTGAATACCTTCCAATACAGCCTCGGTCATGTGCAGGTAAATGCTGGCGAAATAGCCCATCCTGCTTTTTTCTACCATGCTACGATGGATGATATGTTCAAGCTGGGCTATTACATCAGCTATGGTTTTTGCACGCGGAGGAAAAACTTGCGTAGCGACACCTGTAAACATATAAGGATTATTAGTTACACCAATTTACTGTTAATAGCTCAATAACCAAGTATTGCGCAGCCTTATGCACTGGTATAGTTTTTTAGCTGGAGGAACTGGATTGATGCACAACGACAAGCAGCAAGAAAACGATCACTAAAAGCTCAATAAGCTAATCAGTCTTCACATCTAATAAAGTTGTTGGAGCATTTTTTCACCTACACATAACCATTTCATGGACCTGGAAAAAGCATACAATCTCATTAGCACCAAGCTTTCGGTTTGGATGAAAGACCTGATTCGCATTCTTCCAAATCTTGCGCTTGCAGCCCTTGTATTGGTAGTAGGTTTTTTCCTTTCAAAATTCATTAAGCGCCTTTCTCAAAAGCTGATGAAAAGGATCACGCATCATGAGGCGGTGAACAATCTTTTCGTTTCATTCATTTACCTGCTGGCGCTCAGCATTACATTATTTGTTGCGTTAAGCATTCTAAATCTTGATAAAGCGGTTACCTCCATATTAGCCGGAGCTGGTATCATAGGTCTTGCGTTGGCATTCGCCTTCCAGGATATAGGAGCCAATTTTATTGCAGGTATATTTCTTTCCTTTAGAAGGCCATTGCAGATAGGAGATCTTGTTCAGACAAATGATATACTAGGTAAGGTAGTTACCATTAACCTGCGTGACACCGTTATCAGAACCTTGCAAGGACAATATGTGATCATCCCAAATAAAGAGATCTTTCAGAACAAGTTGATGAACTATACAAAGTCAGGCAAACGCAGAATGGATATGACCGTAGGCGTATCGTATGGCGAAGACCTGGAGAAAGTGAGACGCGTAACGATTCAAGCTGTCAATAATGTTTCTGTAAGAGTACAAGACGAACCCGTACGTTTTTTCTACGAAGTTTTTGATGATAGTTCTATCAACTTCATTTTGCAGATCTGGATCAACTCAACAGAGCAACCCATTTTTCTACAAGCACGAAGCGAAGCTATCATGCTTATCAAGAAAGCTTACGATGAAAATGAAATTACCATTCCATTCCCGATCAGAACATTAGACTTTGGAATCAAAGGGGGACAAACATTGAGTGAAATGGTAGTGAACGTAGACAACAAGAATGGTAACGGCAATATGAGAAGTTCGTAAAGAACACTTACAAAAAAATGAAATAGCTCCCACTCTATTGCTGGTCAATTCTTGTAGATGATTCATTTTTTATTCTTCTAACAATCTTCCATCAGAAAAAATCAACCATAGCAATTCACATAGTTAACCGGCTGAAATAGAAGAGCTAATGATCTTCAAAAGCTTCATCGGCACAATTGTTTAATAGATATTGAAAACCTTTTGATATGGCAACAGAAAAACAAACAGCCCTAATTACAGGAGCATCAAGCGGATTTGGTTATGAGTTCGCTAAGCTATTTGCTAAAGATGGATATGATGTAATACTCGTTTCGCGCAATGGTGAAAAGCTGCAGGATGTAGCGCAAGAGATAAAGATGCAATATAATGTACGCGCTATTGTTATTGAGAAAGACCTGGCTGAGCCAGGAGCTGCTGTAGAACTTTATCACGAGGTTCAAAAACAACATACGCAAGTAGATGTACTGGTAAATAATGCAGGTGTGGGAGAACATGGATTTTTCACTGACACTGATATGGATAAGGAACTATTCATTATAAACCTGAACGTGATTGCTTTGATGCAACTTACCAAGTTGTTCCTGCAAGACATGGTAGCACGTGATAGTGGAAAGATTTTACAACTGGCTTCTACTGCATCCTTGGCTCCTCTCCCATTGATGGCTGTGTACAGTGGTACCAAAGCATTTGTTTATTCTTTTAGCCAGGCGCTGATAAATGAACTGAAAGACACCAATGTTACTATGACTGTTCTGCTACCTGGTGCCAGCGATACAGACTTCTTTCATAAAGCACATGCAGAAGATACTGTCATCTACAACGATACTTCTTTATCTGATCCTGCTGATGTAGCTAAAGATGGTTATGAGGCTTTGATGAAAGGAAAGGATAAGATTGTTTCTGGATTGAAGAATAAGGTACAAGCTGCCATGACCAATGTTGTACCAGACAGCGCGTTGTCAAGTGGCATGCGTCATTATATGGAAGAAAGTTCCAGCAAGGATAAAAAAGAAGAAAAAGGATCGGGTGGTAAAGAAAAAATCACTGACCAGGAAACAGATAGTAAGTAAGACTATATCCTGGATTCTATTCTTGTATGTGCTCTTAATTGCACATACTACAATACTACTTACGCTACAACAATTGATGCGTGTAGCGCGTTACCAGTAAAACATGATGCCGAAATCAATTTTCCCGTGAAATAGATTTCGGCATCTGTTTGAAAATATCAATACAAGTATTTTAGATATATAAACAGTTTTGGTTGTTCTATTAAAGAACTATTAATGAAGTAATAAAACTTAATTAAAAATGGTTGCATATACAACTATCTCCAATTGTGTATCTATATTGCACCTATAAATAACAAATGAAAACCGGTAACCAACCACCACTTGCTGTACTCCTGGTAGATGATGACCCGGATGATATATTCCTGTTTAAAGAAGCGGCAGAACAAGCTGCTTTTGACATACAAGTTCTGGCAGCAGAACCTGAAGTAATATATCAATATTTGGAAGCAGGCAAACCTGATGTCATTTTGCTAGATATCAATATGCCTCAAAAAGATGGAATAGAATATTTGTTGGAACTAAAATCAAATGCGGAATACAAAGAGATACCTATCATCATGTATTCTACGTCGAAATATAAAATAGGAGATTCATTTACGGCCGGAGCAAATAAATATTTTGTAAAACCAAACACTTTTGATGACCTGGTAAAACTAATTGACCAGCTTAATCAAAGAACATGGACAACTAAAAGCACTTCTGAAAAAGATAATTTCTTCATAGACCTTAATTCTATGTAAAAACCAATTACACCCCCAATCAGGATTATCCCCTCGCTCTTTTGCAGGGGATTTTTCATTTTATTAAACCTCAAGTACCTAATGTTCTTAATTTGATTTCTATAGCTTGTGTAAGGCCGCTAAATGTAAATTCACCTTCGTACCTGTCACCATTTATAAACACCGCCGGCACATCTCTTACACCTCTATCCAAACCTTCCATCAGGTCTTCGCGAACCTGCCACGCATACACTCCATTCACCAGTTGATCAAGAAATCTTTTATTGGTAATACCTATTTCTTTTGCATATGCCTTCAGGCTGATTGTACCTAGTTTCTTCCTGTTTGCAAACATGATATTATGCATAGGCCAAAACATATTTTCTTGTGCAGCAGCTACTGCAGCTTCTGCAGCCTTCATCGCCTTTTGGTGTTTGTTTGCAAGTGGAAAATGCCTGAAGTTGAGCTTCACATTGCCCTCGTACGACTGTAGTATCTCGTGTAATATCTCGTTCAATTGCGCACAAGCAAGACTTTCATAGTCTACAAATACAACAACTGAAACACGTGCCTGGCTACTTCCAATCCAAATCTCTTTTGATGGTATTATGTCTTTATTTGTAGCCATACAGCTAAGGCAATTTTTTTACACTCTTTTAAAAACAGTGCCACCCAATGTTCATTCTCTTAACAGTAAGATCAACTGCTGATGGCATCTGTTTTGCCTGAATAATTGATCACTAAATAAGCAAGAGATGCCAACCGTACATTTAACGCATGAAGATTTTAAAGAAAAGATTTTTGATTACGACACAGAGAAGGAATGGAAGTACAATGGAAGCCTTCCGGCCATTATAGATTTTTATGCTGACTGGTGTGGACCTTGCAAATCTATAGCGCCAGCATTGGAAGAGCTTAGCAATGAGTATGCAGACAAGTTGATCATTTATAAAGTTGATACTGATAAAGAGGAACAATTATCAGCTATGTTTGGCATTCAAAGCATCCCAACATTGTTGTTTATACCTATGGAAGGAAGCCCAATGGTACAACGTGGTGCTTTACCAAAACATACACTGAAACAGGTAATAGAAGATAGGCTAATAGTAAACGCTGAACAATAATATGCAAGAATACATCATACATGTAAACCAGGTAGAAGAGCTACAGATGATAAAGGACCAGGATGAACTGGAAAGGATCTTTAGCAGGGCCAAGAGTACGATTGTGCAAGGAGAAGCTGTTGTGCTTGTAAGAAAAAATCCTGATGGCACCAGTAATAAAGTAGATGAGCTGACTACAGAAACAGAACTGGAGCAACTGAAGGAGAAAGTTTTTAAATACATGTAGCCAACTGCCACATGATGTTTTTTATTTATGGTGTTCCTAAGGTGGAAGAATTATCTGCTTGTTCATTTTGTTTTCTAAGTTCCTCACCTTCACTTCCACCAGTTTCAGGTATCACAGGAGATCCATCTTCACCTACCTGCACAAAGGCATTATCATGATTTTTTTCTGGTGCTTTTTGTTCCGGAAATTTGTTCTCGTTATTGTTTTCCATAATCATTTTTGGAAGAAGGGTTAAAAACTTGTGCCACTAAATCAGAAGCTTGAAAAGCTATAAAAATGAAAAGCCGCTGGTATCTCTACCAGCGGCTCTCGTTTATGTTGTATTGAAGTTATAATGCTTCTACTTCATGATTTCTAAAGACCACTACTCCATCAAAAACATCAACCAATACAGGGCGCGATTTATCTATGTCGCCAGCCAATATTCTTTTACTTAACTGGTTCACGATCTCTTTTTGAATAAGTCGCTTCAGTGGCCTTGCACCAAACTGTGGATCGTATCCATTCTCCGACAAATAATCCAAAGCATATTCAGAAAACTCAAGTTGAATACCTGACTGCGCAACCATCTGCTTCAGGTTCTCCAATTGTATTTTGATGATGCCTTTGATCTCTCGCCTCATCAGCGGGTGGAACATGATCACTTCATCAATCCTGTTGAGGAATTCAGGACGTATTGTCTGCTTCAGCAGGTTCAGCACATCTACCTTTGTCTTCTCCATCACATCCTCTACATTCAGCTCATTCACGTCTTCAAAAGCATCTTGTATGATGTTGCTGCCCATATTGCTGGTCATAATGATGATGGTGTTCTTAAAGTTCACAATACGACCTTTGTTGTCAGTCAATCTACCATCATCCAGTACCTGCAGCAGCACATTGAATACATCAGGATGTGCCTTCTCTATCTCATCGAGCAATACCACACTATATGGCTTGCGACGAACGGCTTCCGTCAACTGGCCACCTTCTTCGTATCCTACATATCCCGGAGGCGCACCTACAAGACGACTAACCGTATGCTTCTCCTGGTATTCACTCATGTCAATACGGGTCATCATGCTTTCATCATCAAATAGATAATCTGCAAGTGCCTTAGCCAACTCTGTTTTACCAACACCAGTTGTACCTAAGAATATAAATGAACCGATTGGTTTCTTTGGATCCTGTAAGCCTGCCCGGCTGCGGCGTATAGCATCTGAAACAGCTTCAATGGCTTCGTCTTGTCCTACTACACGCTTATGCAGTTCATCTTCCAGAAGCAGCAGTTTCTCCCTTTCGCTCTGAACCATTTTAGCTACAGGAATACCTGTTGCCCTTGCTACATTTTCAGCTATATCTTCAGCATCCACTTCTTCTTTCAGCAAACGCTTGCTTTCACTTATTTCCTTCAGCCTTTCTGTATAATCAACAATGATCCTCTCCTGCTCCTGTACCTTTCCATATCTTATCTCAGCTACCAATCCGTATTCGCCATTACGCTCAGCCTGCTCGGCCTGGTGCTTCAGGTTTTCTATTTCAGCTTTTGCTGTCTGTATCTTTTCTACCAGTTCCTTTTCCTGTTGCCATTTAGCCTTCAGCGTATCCCGCTCAACGCTGAGGTTACTGATGTCTACATTCAATTGCTTTAGCTTCTCTTCATCATTCTCACGCTTGATAGCTTCACGCTCTATCTCCAGTTGACGGATTTTACGCTCCAGCTCATCCAGCTCCTCAGGCATGCTATTCATCTCCAGGCGAAGCTTAGCAGCACTTTCATCTATCAGGTCAATTGCTTTATCCGGAAGAAAACGATCGGTCATATAACGATGAGAAAGCTCTACTGCAGCAATGATAGCCTCGTCTTTTATACGCACATGGTGGTGAGTTTCGTAACGATCTTTCAGACCACGCAGAATAGACACTGCATCTTCTACAGTAGGTTCATCTATCATTACTTTTTGAAAACGACGCTCAAGCGCTTTATCTTTTTCGAAGAATTTCTGGTACTCATTGAGTGTTGTTGCACCGATAGCTCTTAATTCGCCACGAGCCAATGCTGGTTTAAGAATGTTGGCTGCATCCATTGCACCTTCTCCACCACCAGCACCAACCAAAGTATGAATCTCGTCTATGAACAATAGTATCTCTCCATCACTATCGCCTACTTCTTTCACCACGCTCTTCAGCCTTTCTTCAAACTCACCTTTATATTTTGCACCCGCAATCAACAAGCCCATGTCTAAAGCATAGATGATCTTGCTGCGGAGGTTCTCAGGTACATCGCCATTTACAATACGATGTGCAAGACCTTCTGCAATAGCTGTTTTACCCACACCTGGTTCACCTACCAAAATAGGATTGTTCTTGCTACGACGAGAAAGGATATGAAGCGTACGACGTATCTCTTCATCGCGACCAATAACAGGATCAAGCTTGCCCTGGCGCGCCATATCATTCAGGTTGCGGGCATACTTCTGCAATGCATTGTACTGCTGAGATGATGTTTGAGAATTTACTGTCGATCCTTTTCGCAAATCTTTTATAGCTGCTATCAAACCCTTTTCTGTAAGACCGGCATCTTTTAGCAAACGGCCTACATCATCATTTGTTTGAAGCAGCCCGAGCAACAGGTGCTCTACACTTACAAACTCATCTTTAAAATCTTTTAGCGAAGCATTGGCCTTAAGCAATGCACTATTCATATCGCGGCTGATAGCCTGTGCAGGCTCAGTACCACTTACTTTAGGTAGTTTAGCAATAGACTCATCCACTTTCGACTCTACGAAAGCAACGTTCACATTGTTCTTCTTCAACAAGAATTCAATAGGACTATCCTCATCCTTCACCAGTGCCTTCAGCAAATGATTGGTCTCAATATTAGGGTTGCTATTATTGTAAGCCAGCTGCTGCGACTGCTGGATGATCTCTTGCGACTTGATGGTATAATTGTTCAGGTTCATAATTTCTAAATTTTATTACCGTTATCAATTTTGATTACGCGGTATAACAGGTAGATGTTATCAACCTGCTTTTGTTGGTCTATTACTTCAAATCGCAAACCAGCGAAAGAATTAAGAAACTATGGCATAAATAATCATGTAAAGCTGCATGAAAGTCAGTCTGCATCAGCATTTCCTGCTATTATTACTGTTTGTTACTCCTATAAAAACTTCCACTGATTCCCATCATATTAAAATTTTGAAACAGCTACTACAAGCACCTCTTTCCTAGGTTATTTTCTATAGATTGCGCTGCCACTAAACCACAACACCTTATTATGCTTAAGAGACTAACTGCCGTTACTGCATCCATTATTTTTACAATCATTACCTATGGACAGGGCATCATCAGAGACTTTAAAGTTTATGCGCCTGAAGAAGTAAATCTTACCAGTTGCCCATTTGACCCCGATGCAAATGCAGTGGTACTGTTTGATGTAATGGTAGGCAATCATGATGAATCGTATAGCCTGATCCGAAAGAGACATGTAAGAATAAAAATATTAAAAGACCAGGGTGCTGATAATGCAAACATCACTATTCCTTATTACAGCCAGAACGAGTTTGAACTGATAAATGAAGTAGAGGGTGCGGTTCTGAATGTGGATGAGAAAGGAAATCATGTTATAAAAGATCTGAAGCGGTCAGACATTTTTAATCAAAAGGTTAATAAGAATTACTCGCTGATAAAGTTTGCACTACCTGGTGTGAAAGCCGGAAGTATCATTGAATACAAATACACCAGCACTTGCAAGAGCTACAGCGGCCTGGATGATTGGTACTTCCAGTCAGACCTGCCAACCATGTTGAGCAGCTTTTCTGTTGTCATTATTCCAGGTGCAGAATTCTCGTACGTGGTGCATAAGAAATCGGATATGCGGGTGCATGTTGCCAATGATCGTACAACAGGTAATATCAGTTTTGCGATGCAGAACATTCCTGGCCTGCGCAATGAGCCTTTTATGGATGCGCCTAAAGATTATATGCAGCGGGTACAATTTCAACTTTCTTCTTACACATCAAGTTATGGCAGCAAGGTTAATTACATCAACACATGGAACGATGTAACAAAAGAGTTGATGTCGGAACAGGCATTTGGACGTGCTATTGATAGAAGACTATCCACTACCGATGGCCTTATTGCAGAAGTAAAAAGCCTGCAGTCGCCACTTCAGAAAATGCAATACTTGCACGCATATTTCAGGAAAACATTTAGCTGGACAGGTATCAATAGCAAGTATGCAATTGATGGACTGAAAGATGTTTGGGATAAGAAGAAAGGAACAAGCGGAGAGCTCAACCTGTTATTTATTAACCTGCTGAAACAAACAGGTGTAGAAGTTTACCCGATGCTTGTAAGTGAAAGAGATCATGGAAAGGTTAACCCTGACATTCCTTTACTTGACCAGTTCAACAAAGTAGTGGCTTACGTGGTAGCTGATAACAAATCATATGTAATAGATGCTTCGGATGAACACACGCCATCACATCTTACGCCTTATAAGATCCTGAATACGCATGCTTTTTTGCTGAACAATAAAAAGAGCGAGATCATCACACTTACAGATAATGACAAAGTGCATTCTAACGTTATAAATTTTGTAGCTACAGTACAAAAAGATGGTTCAATAGAAGGGAAGACAACTGTATTAAGCAGCGACTACGCACGAATAGAAAGAGCGTATGAAGTAAAGAATAACAAGGAAAAGTTTGTTTACAACTACTTCACAAGAGCCAGGGAAATAAGTGTAGATAGCTTACAGGTGAAGACCGGAGATACAGACACGGAACCTTTGCAACAAGAATTTAAATTCACTACAGCGGCATCTTCTACAGGTGATTACCACCTGCTTAACCTTAACCTTTTCACCGGTCATGAAAAGAATCCATTTACAGCAAACTACCGCTTCTCCAGGATCAACTATGGATGCAAGTATCAAACAACCATCAATCAAAAGTACCTGCTTCCTGAAGGTTGCCAACCAGACGGTCTTCCTAAAAATGTACATTTAAAAACAGGTGATGGAAGCATTGAAATGATACGCGTAGTAAAGCACGAGGCAAATGAACTGTCTGTACAATTGAACTTTAAAGTGAACAAGAGCGTGTTCACGCCGGAGTACTATAGCGACATCAAAGATTTTTATAACAAGATGATCAACCTGCTGAACGAGCAAGTTGTATTGAAGAATCTTTAATCATTAGCATATAAAAAACTGCCGGTCTTCATCTACATGTTGTAGAGAGACCGGCAGTTTTATTTTATGAGACAATGGTATTTATTTCATCCTGTTCTAACTCTTCACAAATACGATCCTGCTGCGATCAGCTTTATAGACTTCATTAAAAAAGCTTACCAGTTCTTTATATTCGGAAGGAGGATAACGCCCGGGAATACTTTCGTGGCGGCGGTGTAATACCAGCATCCCGTTCTCAAACTTGTATTGAATTTTATACGTACCAAATTTGCTCGCTAACTCTGCATCTTTAGGCATTGCTTCTATTGTATAACCAGCAGGGATCGCTAGTTGGATAGTATCATAATCTACAAATGCTTCATCGTAATCAATCTCAAACTTACGCTCCTTATCTTCTAATTTATAAGGTTGTTTGGTAAGCAGATTAGGTGCAACAAAAAGACGTTTACCAGAAACAGTTGCAAAATTCTCAACTGTCAGCTTGTACTTTTCTTCTATAGAAGGAATGACATCTTTCTTTTCCTGGTAATCCACAGTGGCAATATCATAAGTAGGAAAATCTAATTTCTTTTTTAGCTTTTCCAACAGCTTATCTTTTGAATAAGCGTTTATCTGCATGTGAAGATCATCCTGTTGTAACCCTACATATTTAGTAACAACATCGGCAGTTAGTTTACCTTCTTCTGTTATTGCAGCTTGTATTCTTCTTACCTGCAGGTTGTCATCTTTTTTATAAGTGGGTGTTCTTACCAGGTGGCCGCCATCTTCCTTTATCAACAGTGCATACCTATCGTCGGTAAATGAACCTAAATATCCTGCAGCCTGCGTTTGACTTGTACACTCCAGCCACATGGTATCTTTTTCTACCGGAACAGAAACGATGATATGATTAGACTGCCGCATAGGAAAATCGGGCATAAAGAATTTTTTTCCCTCACCAGCATATATCACTGTGTAATATCCTTCTATGCCAGCTTCCTTCAGCAGGGCGATCATGTAGTTCGATAATGCTTTACAGTCGCCGTAGTTTTTGGTGGCAACATAAGTGGCATCAAAAGGCTGAAGGCCACCGATACCCAATTGCACACTTACATACCTCGTGTTCTTTTGCAGGTAGTTGTACAAAGCTTTGATGGTTTCAACTTTTCCAGGGTTTTCACGTGCGATCTGCTGTACCTGTTGTTTGATATTTTCAGGCAGGCGATCACGACCTTTATTAAGTGCAACCTGGTACTTGCCAAAGTTCAGCCAGTTATCCATTTCGCCTTCTATACCACCGTACGAAAACCTGTTGGGTGCTACATATACACAAGGTACCACTTCCTGGTATGCCGGCTGAAAAGGCTCGTATTTTATCGGTTTGAAATTCTTTAGCTGCCACGAATAGCTGATCTTCTTGTCCTTCTCTACTTTCACTGGCTCCTGTGAGAAATTAAATTGCTTGATCCTGAAACCATAATCAGCAGGTATCTCTACAACGTAATTACTTTCCTGCACTCCATAGCGCTGGTTACCTACAGGCATCCAAGGCGTGAAGGAAATGATACCCTTCAACTCCATCTGGTCCTCATATTCTACAGTGTATGGGTATTGCTTGTAATTGAACCGGTGAAGCTTTATCCTGTCATCATTCATTAAGCTGATACCATCATTATCTGACACATCGGCTATTTCTTTACGCCTCACAGATTTTAGCTTGCGTCCCTCTGCATCGTATAAGTTTCCGCTGATGTCGTACAAGTCACGCATGTTACTATAGTAGTTCTCGTACTGCGCATATGCATCACCGGCAGGGTTCAAAATAGTGATAGCATATTTATGTTTGATAACTGCACGTGATGGAGAATGAACAATGATCTTTCTCTCTTCGAAACGTGTAACTGCAATGGCATTCTCTTTTATAGAATCTGGTATCAGTGCTATATTATAATCCTGTGCTTCTACGAAAAAAGGCAGCACTACAGCCACTAAAAGGCTCTTCAACTTCATAAGTTATTTCTTGATTTTTTTCAATACAATTTGTTCAGAATGGCACTTCACCACATATCCAAAAAAGTCGCGCAGTGAAGCATAATCTTCAGGTAAAAAATTAGCCTTATTCAGTTTTAGTGTACTCCTGAGTTGAATGCTTGATCCATTTTTAACCAGCAGGTATTCAAACATACCTTCATTCTCATTGTACATAACGCGTGTAGATTTAGGCATTTCATCCACTTCGTAACCTTCAGGTATATCTATTCTTCCTGCTACAATATCATTGATAGCATAAGGCATTTCTATAGGATATAAACGCTCTGCAGCTTTAAAAGGGTTATCTTTTTTTGCTTCAGTAAACAAAGGATTTAGATAAACGACATCTTCACTGAAAGACGTAGAAAGATTATACTTAACAGTCAATGGCTCTTCATAATCAGTCAGGCCTTCAAGTTCAGGATCGGTCACAGACATTTCTCCCGGGTATGCTTTTTTGATTGCGCTGAAAAAATCATCTTTTGAAACAGTAGCTAATCTTTCACGAGAATTATAAGATTCCTGTACACCTAATTTTGAAGTGTAAGAACCGTTTAGTTTACCTGGGCCATCAGCAATCAGGTTGATGCTGGCAATTCTTGTTTCAATTAATGAGTCTGGAGACAGGTTTACAATAACAGGCATTTTGTCAATCAATCTTCCGCCACCATTGTAGCAAAAAGCAGGCAGCGTACCAAAGCCAAGGTTCCTATAAGATGCATCGAGCAGGTAAGTTTTATCATCAACCTGTACGCGTGTTACTACGTAGTTCAATCTTTCAAGCATTGGATAAGCTTCGTACAAAACACCATTATCGCGTGTGCTTAAAATAACCGGCTGTGCAGAAAAACCTTGCGCTGAAAGCATAGCCGTTAGCAACAAATTAATATCTGCTACGGTTCCGCTTTTACTCTGGAATATTTTCTTCAGGCTATTTGTCTTATACAACCCGCGATGGCTACTACAGGTAAAGCCATTCTTCACATAGTTATAGATTGCTTTAGCCTTATCATAATTTTCGGTGCTACTGCCTACGATTGTTTGCAGGTCACTCTTCAACCAGTTTAGATTTCCAGAAAGTTCTTCACCAAAATCAGGGCTTTTGAGCAGGTTATTAGAAACGGCAAACCAATTGTTGTTGATAGGTGTAGAAATACCGCCTGGTGGATTGTAACGCGAAAGCTGGAAACTAACCTTAGAAATATGGTTGTCTAAAGTGGTAGTAAAATTCTCTTGCTTCAATGCCGGCACATTTTCCATAGCCATAGTAGTAGTGGTTACATTGGCTGTATACCTTGCTGTCTGGCCAGCTGCGCCAGCGCCACCATCAAAATACAGGTTGTATGTTTCTATGGTTTTCTTTACATCTCGGCTTGCATATGGATGATAACCTTGCGACAAAACCATGAAGTCGTACCATTCAGGTATTGAAACTGCGTACTCGGTATACAACCTCGGGTACTCACCCTGGAAGCTCCATGGATCGATCACTCTTGGAAAAGGAGATGTAACTGTATACCTGACATCGATGATAGATCCTTCCTGCAGGTTAGGCATAGTAAACTTCTGGATATGGTAGCTTTTGGTAACCTTATCTTTAAAAAGACTTTTATTATCCAGCTTACTGGCTTCTACCTTTCCATCAACAAGATTATAGGTAGCCGCTTCCAATTTATCTATTTTTTCTTCTATACCACCACCACCAAGGTAAAGCCGGATACCTATGGTTGCAGCATCGAAACCATTACGATTCATTACCCGGATACGCAAATGCTTGCGATAAACTATAGAAAGATAACCGTGATTATTTCCTTCATAAGTCACTTCACCAAAGTGCCCCAGCACTACGGCATCGGCTGAAGGATCAATAGGATAACTTTTGGGTTCAAAATCACTAACGGAGATATCTCCAAATTTCATTTTAGGTCGTTCTGCAAGTACCGAGAGAGAGAGGATGGCACTAAACATAAGCAGTAATACAGACTTTTTTGCAGGTGCAGTCATATATGTAGTTTTAGGTTGGACGAGCAGTGCGTAAAGACTCTAAACATTATAGCAACGCCACTGCCCAGCATTCACCGGAGCCAGCGTTGGCAATAATGAAGGGACAGCTGGATCAAGATCAATAGATTGTTTTGCCGGAGCTAAAACAAAAAAGGGGGAATGATATTGAGGTAAATGCTTTTAACCAGATGTTATCCTTTCAATGGAACCCTTGCTTGCACAATGTTATACCTTTGAACGTTGAATCACAAAAAAAATTATTGCTACAAAAAAGATCAATATTAATCAAGCAGTGGGCAAAAGATTTAGGCTTTGATATCTGTGGAATTGCTAAAGCTCAGAAACTAGACAATGATGCAAAACGGCTTGAGCAATGGTTGAATCAAGGCATGCACGGAAGCATGCAGTACATGGAAAATCATTTTGATCTTAGGGTTGATCCTACGCGGCTTGTTCCCGGTGCTAAAAGCGTGATCACGCTTTTAATGAATTATTATCCTTCACAACAACAAGCTGCTGGCGCTCCCAAAGTTGCGAGGTATGCATTTGGAAAAGATTATCATGAAGTGATAAGAGCTAAACTGAAAGTATTTCTACAAAATATGAAAGCACAGTTTGGCGATGTGGAAGGACGCGGGTTTGTAGACAGCGCACCTGTGCTTGAAAGATCGTGGGCCACTAAAAGTGGATTGGGCTGGATAGGAAAAAATGGCAACCTCATCAACAAACAAGCTGGTTCATTCTTTTTTATTGCAACGCTTATTACCGACCTGGAAGTAGAGCCCGATGATCCTTTTGCGAAAGACTTTTGTGGTAGTTGTACAAGGTGTATCGATAGTTGCCCTACTGGTGCTATTCTTCCCGGTAAAGTTGTAGATGGAAGTAAATGCATTAGCTATTACACCATTGAGCTAAAAGACCTGCTGATACCTGAAGAACAAAAAGGCAAGTTCAAGGATTGGATGTTTGGTTGTGATATCTGCCAGGAAGTATGTCCATGGAACAGGTTCAGTAAGCCTAATTTAATACCTGAATTCACTCCCATACCCGAAGTATTGAACCTAAAGAAGGACGAGTGGGAAGAACTAACTGAAGAAAAATTCAAAGAGATCTTCAGGCACTCGCCCCTTAAGCGAAGTAAGTATGCAGGCATCCGCCGCAATCTTCAATTTATACAGCAAACTTAGATCTGTATCCCCAGCCTGACTACAATTCTTCTATATTGACTATTCAACTTTTCTGGTGAGCCATCAGGATTACCAGGCATTGGCCATGGTGTAAACCAAACCGGAGGCACAACCGTTTCCTTTGATTGTTTGTAAGAAAATCCTGTACTAAGCACAACTGCAGTTTTGCTTTTTGTATTCAGCTTCACACCAATCCCTGCATCTACATACATGCCGGGTGTAGTTGAGTATTCTCCTCCCTTTTGTCGCTTTTGATCGGTAGTGAGCCAGGTATGGTTTAATCCTGCTCCTGCATATAAAAAAGGAAGATTATTCTTTTTACCAAACTCTTTCCGTCCTTCTATAAATACAGGTACAGACCTGCCAGCATAATTATCAATTCCTAATCCTAAGCCAACAGTCCATTTACCAATGCTGACACCATTGATCGTTCTTAGATCATAGTGAGCACCCGCTTCTCCATGAAGAAGTCCCATTTGATTTATTGAAGTAAATGCAGGCTTGATTTTTTTCCGTTCCTGTTGTTGTGCTATTGCTGAAACAACAATGAAAAGACAGATAAGTGTTGTTAGAAATTTCATGGTACAGCGTTTAGTTACGGGCAATTTTACTTAGCAAAACAAGTTTCGCAGGATCAGAATAGTTGTATTGATATAAGCCATCTTGAGCTACCACAAGCACTATATCATGTAATGCAATTGCATCGTAGGTGTCAATCCCGGTTATTGTTTGCATGAGCACCAGGTTAAGTGGATCTGCTGCATTGTAAACTTTTAAACCTCCGGCTCCATCACATACAAAAAGGATGTTACCGCTTTTTGCAAGCCCATGTGGATTTACCAGTTGGTAGGTTTTCAGCAATGAAGGAGCGGAAATATTCTGGATGTTTATAACATCTAGTTGATTGGTGAAACCTGCACAAAAATTACCTGTACGAAGCGTAACATAAGCATATTGTCCATCGGCAATTACAGGATCGCAGGCCCTTGCATGTGAGAAACTACTTACCAGGTTTGGCGCTTCAGGATTGGCAGTACCAAAAACAAACATACCTGTAGTAGAGCCTATGAACAAGTGTTCTCCAAAAGGATAGATAGTTTCAATACCCCATCCTACCTGCACTTTTCTGCGATAAATTGGATTGGTAGCATTGGAGATCTCAAAGACATTAAGAGCCAAGTCGGTAACGGTATATAGATAATTGTTTTTTATTGTAAAACGCGCCATTGATCCGCCCACTCCTACTGCAGGGCTTGCGGCACTGCCACCAGCCTGCGCAGAAGCAAAGGCAAACATCACATCGCTTCTTGGTCCAAAAGAAATATTGCAATCGTTGGTTATCGTCGTGTCTTTTTTTATCCAATCAACAATGATGAGACCTGTATCAGGTAAAAAGTTCATGTAGCGTCTATGTTCAAAAACATCATCAATCACTTTTGTTACCTGCACTGCAGCAGGATTACTGATATCAAGTGTTACCAGGTCGGTATATAGATCAGCATAAAGTATATTTCCTTTAACAGCAATATCTACATTACCAGGTATATCTATGAAATGCTTGTTAACCGGCGCAGAAGGATTGGTATTATCAATTATGTGAACACCCTTATCTAACTCATTTAAGAAGATGTAGTTGCCAAGCACAACCAGCTTTCCCGGTTTTTCTACAGCACGCGGCGCATTACTTTTTATGTTGGCCCTTACTTCTGCAGCAGTTTTGTAGATGGGCTTATACATAGTATAAGTTCGTGTACAGGTATCTTTTAAACATCCTTGGAACATGAACATAAGCATGCACAAGATCCCGCTTGTAATGATCTTTTTCATATGAATGATTTTGAATTTATTTAATAGTGAGCTGTGTTTTAAAACCGATAAAGAATAAATGTTCACTGGAATTAACCGCTGGTTTAGTGAGATCACTTAAACCATAATGGAATACAGGCCCAGCTTGTATTAAATATTTCTGTTTTCCTAGGACAGGAACCATAACACCCGCCTGGGTAAGTAATTGAAAGTTGTTGTATTGTTTCTTCTCAGGGTAAATGGTTCTTTGCCTACTATTGAAGTATAAGCCATTTGTTGATACTAAGTAAGCTGGTGTAATACCCACAAGTACGTGCAGAGGCTTCTGGTTGTTTCTATTTGTTTGCCAGAGCACATTGATTGGTAGCTGCAGCATGTGATACTTATTAATGTAAGTATTTACATTGCCGGGCAGGTAATAACTAGAAGCTGATGCTGTAGTATTTAGTACAGAGTCATATACAGACATTTGAGAATTGAACTGTGTACCTGCCTTTGTTTGAACCTGGTAAAGGTGGTAATCCAAACCTGTACTTATTGCGACTCTTGAAGTTAGATTCCTTTTAATGAATACTCCTGCTCCAAAAGAAAACTTACTGCTGTAATTGAATTCATGGCGACCGATTGCAGGATTGAATTGTGCTGATGAACCGACAGGCATTGAATTTAACTGCACCTCATTTACAGTATTGAATCCTTTGAAATTGGCAGAAATACCACCATATGCTGTTATTCCATATTCCCACTTACTTACCTGCTTCTTCGCAACTGCTTTTGGTGTGTTAGGTAAACTTGTTGTATCTGTCGCTCCAGTATTACGTATAGATGGAGTAATGGACACTTCCTCATTAGCGGCTTCAGCCTTTACTACCTCATCCTGGTCAGCTGGCTTTCTTGGGATAATTGCAAAATCTTCTTTTATACCAGAAGTGTTTGTTTGTCCTGGGTTGATTGATGGTGTTTGTTCTATTTTATCACTTATTCCTGCTTTTGTTACAGTTATCCTTTTGGTACCATTGGTAGTTTTCTTGGTAGAACTTACTAAAGCTGAACTAGTAGTTATTTGTGATGATGCTGTAGTTCTATTGCTGTATTTAATTGATGCTTCCGGCTTAGGAGTAGGTGCTGCAACCAAAGCATCCTGCTTCTGATTGCTACCAGTTGAAACAGGTTGTTCTTGTGTTTCAGAAGCAGCATTTTGAATCTTATTACCAGGTAAATCATTACCCTGTTTAGTTGCTGGTTTAGTTTCTTCTTTTTCAAGTGAAGGAGTGTTATCTGCCATTGCCACAGCACGCTCTTCATTGGTATCAACAAAAAAGTATAAACCTGCACCAGTTAATAATAATACAGCTGCTGCGAACCATATAATGAAAAACCTTCTTCTCTTTTTATCCTTTTGTATATGCTGCTCTACCTTTTGCCAAACAGCATCGCCAGGCACAAGTGAAAATGTTTCCATTTCCTGCTGTAGCTTTTTCTCAAAATCATTTTGCATAGCCTAATTTTTTATTACCTGCTGTATTGTTCATCCAGCTTATCAGTAAGTGCCGACCGCGCATATATTGCGACCTGGAGGTGCCTTCGCTAATACCAAGCATCTGCCCTATTTCCACATGGGTGTATCCTTCTATAGCATGCAGGTTGAAGATGGTTTGGTAGCCTGTTGGCAACTGGCGTATAAGCTGCGCCAGTTCCTTGGCATTCAGCTTCACTTCCGGGTCATCGGAAGAAACTATATGTAGTTCGGCTTTATCAAACAAAAGATCGTTCTGGTATTTCTTGCTTTGCTTGAGGTAGTTGAGCGCTGTGTTTACCATGATGCGCCTTATCCATGCTCCTAGTTCTGCTTCACCTTTGTACTGGTGCAGAAACTTAAACACACGGATGAAACCTTCCTGCAATACATCTTCTGCATCCTCCATACTTTTCGTATACCTGTAGCACACGCCCAGCATTTGTGACGCGTACAGTTGGTAGAGCTGCTTCTGTGCAGCCGGCTTCCCTTTCAGGCATTCTTTTACTAATAGTACAGGATCATTCATATGTTCTGGTCACGGGTTGACACCAGCTATTTAGCTACCGTTGCACCAGCCATAAAAAAATTAGCAGAAATGTTTGCACCAGCAACAAAAACTTACTGAGCTGGGTTTTGCTCCAGTTGCTTTTTCAGGTTATCAAGGCTTTTTTCCATAAAGGGACCAAGTGCCTTATCGGAAAGGATGGATGCAAATTTCTCCCATGGATACCATTTTACGTGTTGGGTAAAAGACCAGTGGAAAGTAAAGACAGGTGCACCTTCATTAGAAATGATATTGAACTCGCTAGCCATAGGGTCGCTATCGCCAGTCTTCCAACTGGTGACAATCTTTTGAGGCGTAGATGAAAGAATGGTTATGAGCGTCCTGTTGTAGTTAATCTCCGATTTTGATTTTGGTACAGCCGCTTGTGATGAGTCTTCAATATACAGCCAACGGCTCCAGTTCCGAACATCCATTACATATTCATGAGCCTGCCGCGGAGAAGCCTGTATATCTATAGCCCTTGATACTATGATAGTGGAAGGCAGTAACGATGTAATAGCAGTAGCTATTAGAAATAAAACAACAACGCTGATCAATGCTAATTTTATAAACCTCATGTTACTCCCATTTGAAAACTTTAACTGCAACTGCATATATCACTACACCCCATATGGCCATCATTGCTAATTCGAAGCCACAATCGGTTAAGTGTGCTCCTTCAAATGCTATTTTACGCATAGCATTATTGAAATGAGTAAGTGGCAAAACCTTGCAAATTGGCTGCAACCACCACGGAAAAACATCAATTGGAAAAAATGTACCTGCCAGCAAAAACTGCGGCAGCGTAATGATGTTTGCTATAGGAGGAATGGTGCTTTCATTTTTTGCTACACTCGTTACTACAAAACCAAACCCCATAAATATGAGTAAAGCAATAAAACACAACAGGAGTATTTCTATAAAAGTGACAAAGCCATTAACTAATGTATAATCTAACACATAATAACCCAGCAGTACAATCACTACAGCAGTTGACATCTGGAAGATCACACGGCTAAGTGCTTCTCCTAGTATGATGTAAGCTCTCTTAATAGGTGTAGCATAAAATCGCTTTAGTACTAACTGCTGCCTTAGCTGAAAGAACAAAAAGGCAACACCAAATACTCCGGAACTTAAGAGAGAGAATCCTAATTGCCCTGGTAGTATAAAATCTATGGTAGTGTACTTTCTGCCGGGTATCTGCTGGATGGAACTATTTACATTGGCATATGTTGGAGCACCAGGATAAGCTACAGCATTTACTTTGGCTATGATAGCATCTAATATAGATTGAAGTACCTGTAAGTTTTGAGGATTAACAGCCTCTGAACTTTTAAGATGAATGGTATAAGCAGGATTCTGACCTTCATTTTTCTGAATATGCAAAACAGCAGTGATTCTTCCTTTCTCAAGATCGTCGTGTACTTCCTCCTCTGTATTGTTAATAATGTTAAGACCAGGAACTGATTTGATAGCAATGAACAAAGGATTGATAGTATCTGATGTAGGATCAACGGCAACTTTAAAACTTATTTTCCCGCTTCCGCCAATGAAGCCAAAAACCAGGATGAAAATCAATGGAAATGCAATACTGAAAATAACAGCGGAAGGACTCCTTAAAATAGCCTTCAAACTTGCGCGACTGATGGCCCACATGGCGCCCAACTGGCTATATTTTTGCGACATCAAACAGATTAAAATGAGGGCAAATGTATCTTATAAAGTAAAAGGAGTTTAAAAAAATAGAATGAAGTAGAATAAAATAGAAAAGCCCAGACAAATGTCGTACCTTAGTGGACAAATGACACAAGATGAAAAAGAGCACCAATCGCAAAGGCAAACCATATCCTACACAGGAAGATGAAAAATTGCCCATACTAGAAGAACCCACCCTGCGAATGAGAACCATAAATAAATTACCTGCTGCTGTAGCCGATTTTCCTTACAAGAAATTCAAGAAAATAGCAGACATGGTTCCTTTTTCACTTGCAGAGTGGGCTACTATTCTGCATCTTTCAGAAAGAACCCTGCAGCGCTACGCCAAAGAAAATAAAAACTTTGAAGGAATATATGTAGATCGGATCCTACAATTGGAATCACTAATAGAGATGGGTTTAGAAACCTTTGACACTCCAGAGGCTTTCTATGGCTGGCTAAAAAAGCCAAAGATCATCAATGGCTATGAAATAGATTTTTCATCACTTTCTCAATCTCAAGGCATACAAGAACTGCACGATCAATTGGGAAGAATACAACATGGCGTATTCTAATGGTTGTTTATAGATTTTCTAATAAAAAATATAGCAGCGACCTCTCCGGTACAGGTGCAAAAATGTATGGCGGCAGGTGGAACCATAAAGGACTGGCAGGCTTGTATACCAGTAGCTCTATTTCCCTTTCACTACTAGAGGTATTGGTTCATGCTCTTTCGCTGGAGCAGCTAAAAGGGATGGCACTACTGAAACTTGAGGTGCCTGATAACCTTGCGGAGTCTATGCGCGTTCTCAATGGCCTGAAGCCTCATTGGGATGAAGATGTGGAATATACCCGGTTTATCGGCAGTGAGTTCCTCCAGAACCGCAGCTTCCTGATGCTCAAATGCCCTTCAGCTGTGGTGCAGGAAGAATGGAACTACCTGCTTAATCCACTGCATGCCGACTACAATAAACTAAAAGTGCTATCAGTTGAAGAATGCAAATTCGACAGCAGGCTATTTAAGATTTGATCAATTCAGGTACATTGAGAATGGCAACTTAGCCTGTGGAATGCCAAACATCTGCTTTACCTGCTTCAGGTGCTTTAGCAGCTTGTACTGATCTTCTCCTATTTCCTGGCTGATCATATTTACTGCAACTTCCGTCTTCTCCTGCTGTAATAGCTCCTGTATAAAAGTCTTTTTCTCCGGGTACGTACGCAGGTTATAGTCTGAAATTTTGGCCAAACGTGCTGCACAATTGATGGCATCTTTTAGGCTTCCTATCCTGTCAACCAGGCCAACTTGTAAAGCATGGCTCCCGGTCCAGACACGGCCTTGGGCAATGCTATCCACCACCTGCATAGAAAGTTTTCTTCCTTCGGCTACCCTGCTCTTGAAGCTATGATAGATTGTATCAACAGAATTTTGAACAATGGTTTTTTCAGCTGGCGTCAAGGGACGATGTACCGACATCATATCAGCGTATTGGCCAGTTTTAACGCCATCAAAGGTGACACCCAACTTGCTCTCGAAGAACTTCTGCATGTTGGGAACAATACCAAATACACCAATAGATCCTGTAATAGAATTTGGCTGCGCAAAAATGCTATCAGCATTGCACGCAATATAATAGCCACCAGATGCTGCCACATCGCCAAAGCTTACTACCACTGGCTTTGCTTTGCGGGCAATGGTTACTTCGTGCCAAATAACCTCGCTGGCCAATGCACTGCCTCCCGGAGAATTTACACGTAGTACAATTGCTTTTATATTTTTGTCAAGACGAGCCTTTCTTATCAGGTTTTTAAAAGTTTCTGATCCTACCTGTCCATCTTCTCCTTTGCCATCTACAATATCACCTTCAGCAAAAATCACAGCTAAGCGGTCTGTGCCTTTCTTGGAAAAATCAATAGACTTAGCATATTTAGCAAAAGACAAAAAGTTGATCTTATCTCTACGCTCCAGCTTCAGCATCTGGATGATTTCGCCTTTAACATCATCATCATATTTCAGTCCATCAACCAGCTTATGCTTCAGTGCATCATCAGCTGTTTGAATGGCGGCAGTGTTGGCAAGATTATGAAGTGTAGCTGTATCAAGTCCCGACTTTTGCGAAGCAGCTAATAACATCCTACTATAGATATCATTTACATAAACCAGCGTTTGCAGCTTATTAGCTTCTGTCATCTTCTTTTCGCGAAGCGGTTCAGTAGCACTTTTGAATTTTCCTGCATAAAAAATCTGTGGTTCTATTTCAAGCTTTTCCAAAGTGCCTTTTACAAAAAATAAAGTAGCAGCAAGGCCACGCCAATCTACCAGCCCTTTTGGATTGCAATAGATTTTATCTGCTATACTACCAACATAATATCCTTTTTGGGATATCAAATCGCCGTAGGCAATTACAAACTTTTTTGATGTTTTAAAATCTGTCAAAGCATTGCGCAATTCATCACTTGTTGCAAAACCGTTGACATTATCAATGCATTTTATATAAATGCCGCTGATCTTATCATCTGTTTTAGCATGTTCTATCATGCGCACCATTTGAAACAGCCCAGGAACATTATTCTCTGCATTTCCTGTAAATGAACCGATCGGATCTTCCTGTTCTTGCTCTCTATACTCTTTTGTAAGATCGAGTACAAGTACACTCTTTGCAGCAACTGCAGGCTTTTCGGACGAAGCCATCACTGAAACAAAAATGATCAACAGAACAAAACCAAGAATGGAAAAAATAACAAGCGCCAGTAACGACGCAAAGAAGGTCTTGAAAAAACTTCTCATGAAGGAATTTTAATGGCGGTGAAAATAATGATATTTGGCTGCCTGAAACAGGCATATATTATGAATACTGCATTTCTTTTATTAGGCGGAAACTTAGGTGACAGGAAAAAGAACCTGGAAGATGCACTGCAGTTGATAAATGAAAGAGCAGGAAAGATATCAGCAGCTTCAGCTTTTTATGAAACAGCTGCATGGGGCAAAGAAGATCAACCTAACTTTTTGAACCAGGCTGTAACACTTGAAACACGTTTATCTCCTACTGATCTGCTCAGGATGCTGCTGGCAGTTGAAAAAGATTTAGGAAGGGAGCGAATTGAAAAGCTAGGTCCTAGATTGATTGATATAGATATTTTATTTTATGGTGATATGGTTCTTCACTCGGATCAACTTACTATCCCGCATCCACACATAACAAAGCGGAGATTTGTGCTGGAACCTTTACATGACCTGGCTCCTGATCTTATTCATCCAGCATATAATAAGACCATTGCACAACTACTACAAGAATGTACGGATCCATTACCGGTAGTTCGCCTGGAAGCTGAATTTACATAACTCATAATCCTGAAAATAAAAAGCGCCAAATACGGCATTGTGAGCGATGTGTTTATAAACGTTGACAAATGCCGGTGTTAATGTGAGTGATTTTGCCGTAGGTTTGACCCCTTAGTTTTTCAGCATAAGATGAAGTATAATTTTATAACAATTGAGGGAAATATAGGAGCCGGAAAAACTACGCTTGCTAATATACTTTCCAAAAAATTGAATGCGAGGCTGATACTGGAAGAATTTGCTGACAACCCTTTCCTGCCTAAGTTTTACGACAATCCTGACCAATATGCTTTTCCATTAGAGTTATTTTTTATGGCTGAACGGTATAAGCAGCTGAAAGAACTGATCCACACAAAAGATATGTTCCAGGAAGTAACCATCAGCGATTACCTGTTTACCAAGTGCCTGCTGTTTGCAAAAGTCAATTTACCATCGGAAGAATTCAGGCTGTACCAGAAATTGTTCGAGATAATTCACCAACAACTTTTGCATCCAGATATTCTTATTTATTTACATGCACCGGTAAATAAGCTGCAGCAAAATATAAAGAAGCGTCAGCGTAGCTACGAGCAAGCCATTGCTGATGAATACCTGTTCAACATCCAGGAAACCTATACCAGCTACATAAAGCAGCACAACCTTACCACTATATTCATTGATGCCAGCAATGCAGACTTCATAAACAATGAAAGTCATGTACAGGTGGTTTTAGACGCATTAGAAAAAGATTATTCGCCAGGACAACATTACTTTGCACTTCCGTAAAACGAAGAAGTGGAACAAAAGTTAGATGAGCAGAATGACCCGTTGGCCTCGATGCGTATGCCTGAATACCGCAACCTGATGATAGGCAGGTTTTGTTTTATCATGGCTTTGCGCATGCTCGGCACTTTAGTGGGTTGGTGGATTTACGAATTAACCGGTGATCCTTTAGCTATGGGTTTTATTGGGTTGGCTGAGGTTATCCCTGCACTTGGACTTGCACTTTATGCCGGACATGTTATTGATATAACTGAAAAAAGAAGATTGATGCTGCGCGGCATTTTCGCCTATTTGAGCTGCGCAATCATTCTTTTAGCGCTGGCAGTCAGTTATTCTTCTGATGGCACCAATAAAACATGGCTGCTTATCGGCATTTATACCGTCATCTTTTTTACTGGCATTATCCGTGCTTTTACCGGGCCATCTTTTCATGCTATTGTAGGACAGATTGTGCCAAAGCATCTACTACCCAATGCAATTACCTGGAACCAGGGAACATGGCTTTCAGCCTCTGTGATAGGTCATGCTTCGGCAGGGTTTTGCATTGCTGCTTTTAGTAATTCTGGAACACTTGCCATAATAGTATTAGTGATTGGAATAGCTTGGTGGATGATCTCTAAGATTCACTCCAAACCTCCTGCTCCGTCTGCTTCAGAAAAACGTACCTGGGAAAGCGTAAAGGAAGGACTGCAGTTTGTTTTCCGAACAAAAGAAGTTTTGGGCGCTCTTACACTCGATCTTTTTGCTGTACTATTTGGAGGCGCTGTAGCACTAGTGCCTATATATGCTAAAGATATTTTGAAAGTTGGTCCTATTGGTTTTGGTTGGCTAAATGCAGCAGCGGATATAGGAAGTATAATAATCGTAATCCTGCTGGCCTTATACCCATTGAAGAGGAACCAGGGCAAAACCTTGATGCTGGCTGTGGCAGGATTTGGTTTGTGCATCATTGTTTTTGGTCTTTCTAAGATCTTCTGGATATCGTTTCTCGCCCTCATGATAGCAGGCATATTAGATGGAATAAGTATGGTAGTGAGAGGAACCATTGTTCAGCTAAAAACGCCAAATGAGATGCGCGGTCGAGTGATGAGCGTAAACTCAATGTTCATTAACAGCAGCAACGAACTGGGTCAGTTTGAAAGTGGTGTGGCAGCACGTTTATTGGGTGTGGTTCCTTCTGTAGTATTTGGCGGAACTATGACCATATTGGTGGTACTGACAACATGGTGGAAGGCTCCTACTTTACGAAAGATGGAATATTGATCAATCCGCTTTCAGTTGTTTTATCTGTTTCCAATCGCCAACGATCCACAGAACATCATCCCATTTCAGGACCATATCGGAATCCGGATTTAAAATCCTTTTTCCATCTCTTTCTATACCAACCACTAGTCCGCCGGTCTTTTCCCGGATACCTGAGTTACGTATAGATTTCCCCCTAAGCTTGTTATGATTATCTACAATGATCTTATGCAGTGAAACATCTTTCTTCACAGGGTGAAACTCCTGCACTTCCATTACCGGCTCTATTATAAACCTGAAAGTTTGCAATTGCTCGTCGGTTCCTATCACTGCAATCTTATCATGAGGAAACAACATCTGGTGGCGCTCAGGAACATCAATTATCCTGTTGCCTCTTTCTATGGTGGCAATATTAATCCCATACTTTTCGCGCCATTTCAGTTCATCCAAGCGCCGACCTATAAATTCAGCATCAGGATTAATTACGAAATAAGCCAGGTGAGCATCCCATGGTGAAATATTGTTCTTTTCATCTGTGCCTTCTATTACATTTCGCACATTGAGGTTGTATAAAAAACGACTTTCAATGCGGTCGTAGAATGTCTGTAAGCGTTTCGAGAAAATGGCCAGTACCACGATGAGTACAACTAAAGCTACTACGAATGCTACAGCTGGAGGAAACAGCTGATCGAGCAAAACATATAGGTAAACCACTGCCAGGAGGTTGCGCAAAACTTCTAAAGTAACAAGAGGGCCGCGGTTGTATTTCTTATCAAGCCACAACGATGTATAAGCTACTTTATGGATCTTTTTTATGGTAAGCGCCCATATAAAAGGTGCCATTGCTGCAAGTGTGATTACAGTGGTAATGATGAGACCTGCTACGGTATTTTCTACTTGTGATGCTATAAAACCCGATAAGAAATTACTTCCAAGAAGAATGAGCGCGATGATGATAACAGAATTGGTACCTATGAGCACGAGGTACGAGCGCAATACGATCTTCCATTCATTTTCTGCCTGTATGGTTTGCGCTCCGGAACTATACCTGCTGAGATTTAACCGCCATTTTTCGGGCAAGGCTCTTTCTACGAAAGCAGAAAAAGGATCTGCTGCACGAATAAGATATGGAGTAGTGAAAGTGGTAATCACAGAAACACCCACAGCAATCGGGTATAAATACCCGCTGGTAACACCTAATGAAACACCCAGGGATGCAATGATGAAGGAAAACTCCCCGATCTGTGACAAACTCATCCCGGATTGTATGGACTGCTTGAGCGGCTGCCCTGAAAGCAGCGATCCGAGTGTTACAAAAAGAGTTTTACCAAAAATCACTGTAATGGTTAACAGCAGTACCGGCAATGCGTATTCAACAAGCAGGTTAGGATCTATCAACATGCCTACGGATACAAAGAAGATGGCGCCGAAAAGCGTTTTAACTGATGAGATGAGATGCTCGATACGTTCAGCCTGCGTGGTTTCTGCCAAAATCGATCCCATGATGAAGGCACCCAATGGTGCAGAAAAGCCAACTTTGGTAGCAAGTATGACCATCAGGAAGCAAAGCGCCAAAGAAAGGATCAGTACATTTTCATCGCTCATCAATTTCTTGGCTGCTTTCAGCAAGCTTGGAAGAAGAAATATACCTGCCAAAAACCAAAGTGAAAGGAAGAACAAAAGCTTTAAAAACGCAAGCAGCAACTCCCATCCTTCAATTTCATTTTGTACCGCAATGGTAGAAAGTAATACCAATAACAGTACAGCTACCAGGTCTTCTATTACCAATACACCTAATACGGCACCTGCGAATTTCCTATTCCTCACTTTTAGCTCATCGAAAGCGCGAATAATAATCGTGGTGGAGGAAATGGCAGTGATGCCTGCCAGGAAAAAACAATCCATGGTAGGCCAGCCCAGCATGGTACCCACCAGGTAGCCAAGCCCCATCATAAAAGTTATTTCAAACACACCAGTAACAGCAGAGTTACCTCCTACACTCACTAATTTTTTGAAACTGAACTCGAGGCCAAGGCTAAACAAGAGAAAAATTACGCCTAACTCCGCCCATATGCGAATACCTTCAATGTCGCCTATGGTTGGTAAAATGGAAAAATTAGGACCAACAAGTAAGCCTGCAATTATATAACCTAGAACAACTGGTTGCTTTAGCCATTTAAATAAAAGTGTTGTGATAGCAGCCGTACAAAGTATTAGCGCCAGATCCTGTATAAGCGTAGGTATATGCATTAGCCTCCTTTCCTGAAGTGCTAAAATATTGATTAAATGCTAGCAAGAGGTGAAGACTACGAGCTATTTGGTAGCTACAAGCCGCTCCATAACATGAAACACCGCCGGGCATACGGTTGCATTCTTCAACGTAAGATTTGGGCGCTTTAGCAGTACATCTTCATCTGTATAAGGGTAGCGTGCACAATCGCTCGGCCTGTGTTCGTATATGCTGCAATAGTTGTCTGATCCCAGGAAAGGGCAAGGAGAACTTTTAACCACGTAATCGCCATCTGTATCCAGCTTCAGGTATTGATCAATAAAATCGCCTTCCTTTTGCCGCAGGTGTTTACTTATTCTTTTTATGTCGGTGGTCTTAAAACGCGGAGAATGATTTTTACAACAATTACCACAAGCAAGACAATCTACTTTTGCAAATGCCTCATCGTGCAGTGCCGGCAACTGGCGCAAGACTTTATTCTTATCTGCACGCTGCAAATATTGCTTGTACTGCTTTTGATGTTCAGTAGCCTGTTTTTGCCAATTGATTGTTTCTGTTTTACTCATTCTATTGATGGCACATCTGCCATGGGGGGCAGCAAAGATATATGCATGCTCCTGAATGACTGCGAGAGCAATACGTTAATATTAGAATGAATATATCTTATGTAGAAGCCTAAGAGGTAGGCAAAAAGAAAAAGCTCCCGGAAGTCCAGAAGCTTTATCTCTTTAAGATGTTTCATTTATACCAGCGCCAGCTCTAATACCTGCTGCATGTTTTTTACGTAGTGGAAAGTCAGCCCTTCAATGAAGCTACCTTCTATCTCATTCACATCTTTTTCATTCTGCCAGCAAAGGATGATTTCTTTCAAACCTGAACGTTTGGCTGCCAATACTTTTTCTTTGATACCTCCAACCGGAAGCACTTGTCCACGCAAGGTTATCTCACCGGTCATAGCCACATAAGGCTTTACCTTTCTGCCGGTAAAGGCACTGGTTAGCGAGGTAAGCATGGTTATACCCGCACTAGGACCATCTTTAGGTACAGCTCCTTCTGGTACGTGTACATGTATGGTTTTTTTGCTGAAGATCTCTGGATCTAAATTCAGCTTACGCGCATTTGCCTGCAAATAACTCAGTGCAGTAGTTGCGCTTTCCTTCATTACATTACCAAGGTTACCTGTTAGCTTCAGGTCTGGCTTGCCATCACTAAGTATGGTTTCTATAAAAAGAATATCGCCCCCAACATATGTCCACGCTAGGCCTACAGCCACACCCGGCATGTTTACCGTCTTATATATTTCATTGCTATAGCGTGGACTGCCCAATATCTTTTCTACATCTGCAACGGTAAGTGTTGATTTTACCTTACCCTTGGTAGCCATCTCCCGTGCATTAAAACGCATGATAGACGCCAGTTGCCTGTCCAGCTCACGTACACCACTTTCGCGGGTATAGCTTTCTATGATTTTCTCCAATACTTTATCCGCAATTTTGAAAGCATTCACTTTAAGTCCATGCGCTTCAAACTGCTTAGGCACCAGGTGGCGCTTAGCTATTTCCACCTTTTCTTCAATAGCATAACCGCTAAGATCTATTATCTCAAGCCTATCGCGTAACGCAGGCTGTATCTGGTTGATGTTATTGGCAGTAGCAATGAATAGTACCTTGCTCAGGTCATACTCCAGCTCCAGGTAGTTATCGTAAAAAGTATGGTTCTGCTCAGGGTCGAGTATCTCGAGTAATGCGCTGCTCGGATCGCCGCGATGATCACTACCTATCTTATCGATCTCGTCCAGTATCATTACCGGGTTACTGCTTTTTACCTTTCGTATGTTTTGTATAATACGACCAGGCATGGCGCCTATATAGGTTTTTCTATGACCACGTAATTCGCTTTCATCGTGCAATCCACCAAGGCTAAGACGAACATATTTCCTGTTAACTGCATGCGCTATACTTCTACCCAACGATGTTTTACCAATACCCGGAGGACCGATAAAACAAAGGATCGGGCTCTTCATATCGCCCTTTAGTTTTAGCACAGCCAGGTACTCCAATATCCTTTCTTTTATCTTGGTCATGCCATAATGATCATGATCCAGCACTTGCTTTGCCTTTTTTAGATCATAACTATCCTCGGTATATTCTTCCCATGGAAGATCTAGTAGCAGGTCAAGATGATTGTATACAACTGAATAATCAGGTGTACTTGGGTGCATCCTCTCAAGTTTTTCAATATTGCTCTTAAAGAGGTTCTTTGCAGCTTGCGGCCATTTTTTATGCTCCGCTTTCTTCTTCATTTCTGCCAGCTCACGATCGTTCAGGTCTCCACCCAACTCCTCTTTTATGCTCTTTAGCTGTTGTTGCAGAAAATATTCACGCTGTTGCTTATCCAGTTCTGTGCGTGTCTTATTGGTTACTTTATTTTTTAACTCCGCAAACTGAAGTTCCTTTTGCAGTATCTGCATCAGTTCTTCAGCTCTCTGGCGAACATCGTCAATCTCAAGCAGGCGTTGCTTTTCAGCAAGATCGCTATTCAGGTTGCTGCTTACAAAATTTATAAGGAAAGACGGGTTCTCAATATTCTTAAGAATAATGGATGCTTCTGTAGGAAGGTTTGGCGACATAGCCACGATCTGCGAAGCCAGGTCTTTAATGTTGCTAACGTATGCTTCAAAATCATCTTGCTGCGGGATCACGTCTTCATCCAGCAAGTTCACTTTTGCTTTGAAATACGGTTCTTCTGCAGTGATCTCAACTAATCTAAAACGCTTCTTTCCCTGGATGATGATGGTAGTGCCACCATCCGGCATTTTTATCAGCTTTACAATTTTCGCTATTGTACCAATTGAACAAAGGTCTTTTACTTCAGGCTCTTCGATGCTGCTATCGGTTTGGGCCAATACCCCAACCAGCTTACCATGTTTATAAGAGTCATTAACGGCTTTTATGCTTTTGTCTCTTCCAACAGTAATGGGTAAAACCACACCTGGAAAAAGCACCGTATTACGCAAAGGAAGAATCGGTAGATCATCCGGAACAGAGGTTATTTTATCAGCTTCATTTTCAGTTTCATTAAGGGGAATAATGGGAATGAAATCAGTATCGTCTTCAGGCCTCAGGTAAAATGTTTCTGGAATCATAGTATTAAAAATGAAGGACATAATGTCATTCAACCTCCTGTTAAAGAAATTTTTAAGGAGGGTAAAAATAATTCAATATTGGTGCCATTACGGAAAAAAGATGCGGCAAGTACCAAACTGGCATAAAAAAGCACCGCCATCGGCAGTGCTTAAACTTCATTCTTATTAGTATAATTACAAACGTAGACCAAGCCCAAGTTGGATTTGCTGGCTCTTCCATTTATCCTGGTCGTCAATATCGTTGATGTTGTTCAATCCTACAATATACCTGCCATATACACGCAACCTGCTCAGGTTAAGTGTCACTCCTCCTACCATTCCGAAATCACCTTTGGAAAATGCTTTTTCACCGTTACGAAGCAGGTTTTCATTATCATCCACCAGTATGCTGAACTGCGGACCTAGGTTTAGCGTAAGCGTGTTGCCAATGTTATAGCGAAGAAGGATTGGAATTGAAAGATACTTTAGCTGGATATCGCTGCTGGCGTTAGGATCGCTGATGTTGTTGTAAATGGAATTGAAGCCGGAACTTCTCTTTGTATTAATCTGGCTGTAAAGAAGCTCTGGTTGAATACCGAATTTTTTAGAGAAGTCAATCTCAGAAAAAGCACCCAGTTGATAACCCAGGTCAAATTCTTCATTGAAAGATTTACCACTCACTTTTGTTAGGTTCGCTCCTGCTTTTACCCCAAGCCTGAAACCTTGAGAAAAAGCAGTACCGGAAACGAGGCAAAATGCCAATGCAGTTAATAGGAAAGTTTTCATATTTTATTGTTTTTCAAGCTTTTCCAATCATCATGCCAAAGAAGATGCTCAAAATGTGAAGCCTATGCTAACATTGAAAATGTTAGTCCATTTATTCTCAGTTGCTAAAAATGAATAATCGACCAGCCACTGTGGTTGTATATAGAACGATTTGTACGAATACTCGCTGCCTAACACAAACGTAGCCGACTGCATAGCAAATCCGGTAGAGAAAGTTTCTTCAAAAGTTGTTGGCTGCTGGTTGTTGTTGTTATTGTTGTTTCTCTTTGGCTTTACTTTTTTTGGTTTTATGGTAAAACGGTTGAAGTTTTTAGCAACGCTTCCTACGGCAAAGTTCATCCCGTATTTACTGGTACCTGCAACCGCCAAGAGTGTAGGTGTTATTCTTATTGCATCATCCGTTGAAAGAACATCCAGCCATGTGAAGTTATGCCTTATAGAACCCATCAGGCCAAAGTCCGATGCTTTCTCTGTGATGGTCATCGCGGGTGTATTTCCTTGCCTGGGAATGTCTTCTGTATATGTTCCGTGGGCATAGTTTACAGTCAGCCCTGGTTGCAGGATCACTTTTTTCAACCTGCCCCAAAGCTGCCATTCGTTTACCAAAGGACTTGTAGCAAACGATAAACTGTCTGCATAGAAATAACGGGTATAACTGGCACCGGCAGAAAACGCTTTTTGCTTAATATAATTATATGATGGAGTAATGGCTCCCTGGAAAAACTTAAAACCGCCATCATTCAAAAAAAGTGTTCGCATGTCAATGCCTGCACCTGATTTATGATAGTAACCACCATTTAAATTATATACGGCCTTACTTACAATGGTGGCTGTTTGTTGCAGGTCAGCAGGACGAAAGAAACCAGAGCCAACGCCCACATTCACATCGCCATAGCTTTCGTTTTTACTGCCAAACATTAGTTTTAGTTCTTCGCGCAATTCATTGATGATTGCTAGCGAATCCTCTTTTGATAAACGATCTCCTTTCTGCGAAAAGACAACAACATTCAGCAGCAAGAAACATATGGTAAAGGCAGTTTTCACTTGTGATAGTTTACAAGTTAAAGTTCAATTTTTTATACCAGTTCCAGCACAGTAATTTCAGGAAGAATACCTACTCGCCCGGGGTAACCAATAAAACCAAAACCAGGATTTACATAAAGCTTCTGCCTGCCTTCCTCGTATAATCCAGCCCATTGCTTGTACATCCATTGTACCGGGCTCCATTTGAAGTATGGATTGTTTAATCCAAACTGCATACCATGTGTGTGCCCAGAAAGCATCAGGTCAATCTGCGGGTATTCCGGCCTTACCTGTCCATCCCAATGGCTTGGATCGTGGCTCATCAAAATCTTAAATGGATATTGTTCGGCACCGGCATACGCTTTATCCATTTTACCATATTTAGGAAAACGCCCTTTCATACTCCAGTTTTCTATTCCCAAGAGTGCTATCTGGTCACCATTTTTTTCTAGTGCCACATGTTCATTCATAAGCAGTCGCCATCCCATCTCCTGTTGTAGTTTTGCCAGGTTTGCCAGGTTTTGTGCCTTTTGCTCCCGGCTTTCCCAGTTTACATAGTCGCCGTAATCGTGGTTACCCAATACGCTAAAGACACCAAGTGGAGCACTCAGTTTATTAAAAACATCCTTGTAGTTCTCCATTTCAGTAGCCCTGTCATTCACCATATCACCAGTAAAAAGAATAAGGTCAGCGTTTTGCTTCATGATGGTGCTTATGCCTTTTTCCACTGCAGCCTTATTATCAAAACTTCCTGCATGAATATCGCTGATGTGAACGATCCGCGTGCCGCGAAAGCCCGCCGGCAGGTTATCGAATTTTAGTTTTACCCGCCGTACCTGGTAATTATATTTATTGCTAAAGCCATACACCAGCGTACCAAACAAAGTAGAACCAATGCCTAATCCTAACCAACTTAAGAATGCCGATCTGCTGATAACGTTCCCTTCATCTACGAACTTAGGGCCGAAGTTTGGAAATATCCTTCCCATCAGCCACATCAATAGCCGCCTGATATCATCTAGTAGAAAGAATACAGAAGCTATTAGTTTGGCAAAAAATAAACCTACGATGGTGGCAAATAGATAGGTACGAATGCTTTTTGGCCATGTTTCGTAGTTAACAAATGGAAGGATAACCATAACAACTATAGCAGCAATTGATATGATCCAGTAAATGGAATAAATAGTCAACCTAACCCTGTCTGAAGCGCCGCTAGCCAATGCCTTGATCACCTGGAACACGTACAGGTCGAGCATAAGCATTATAAGAATGATAATCCACCAAGTGCCCCGGTTACGCATATTTTGATTTTTGCAAAAGTAAAAGCAACTGTGCATGCTACAGGCTACACAGCGCCGTGTGTTGAAAACTTACCCGATCCATATGTAGCCAAATCAGTTGATTATTTGCGGGATGCAGTATTTTTGGCCACCTGAAGGATCAGATTTGAGGATTAAAGATTTTGAGATATTGAGATTGCGGGAATTTCAGTGAAGATGGTTTAGACGTTATTATACACAATTAAATAGTACCATATGAAATTTACTTATTACGGCCAGTCATGTTTTGCGGTAGAAATAAAAGGCAAGAAAATCTTGTTTGACCCTTTCATTACTTATAACGAACTGGCTAAGGATATAGACGTAGATAGCATAGAAGCAGACTTTATCCTGCTTAGTCATGGTCATACAGATCATATAGCAGATTGTGTAAGTATAGCAAAACGAACCGGTGCTAAAGTTGTGGCCAGCTACGAGATACATGAATGGCTGAATAAACAGGGAGTGGAAAACACTCACCCGATGAATACCGGCGGCAAGTGGCATTTTGAATTTGGTACCGTAAAGTGCGTGGTGGCGCAACATAGCAGCAGCTTACCCGACGGCACTTATGGCGGCAATCCGATGGGATTCATTGTCAATTCATCTGAAGGCAATTTTTATTTTGCCGGCGACACTTCTCTAACACTTGATATGCAGCTTATTCCGAGGTGGACCAAACTGGATTTCGCGGTACTTCCTATTGGCGACAACTTTACAATGGATGTAGCTGATGCCATTGTTGCAGCAGAATTTGTGCAGTGCGATAAGGTGGTTGGTGTACACTACAACACATTTGGTTATATTAAAATTGATATAGAATTAGCTAAGGCCGACTTCAAGGCTGCCGGAAAAGAGTTACTATTGCCGGGAATTGGCGAAACAATCAAATTATAAGCTTTTCTTTTAATACAAGACCTGAAACCGAAAAAACTACATGGGCAGAATAATTGGCGTAGCAAATCAAAAAGGTGGAGTTGGTAAAACAACTTCTGCTATAAATCTTGCAGCAAGCTTTGCAGTATTGGAATACAGAACTTTGCTGGTAGATGCTGATCCGCAAGCTAACAGCACCACCGGTGTTGGTTTCGACCTGCACAACATTACCAGCAGCCTGTACGATTGCATGGTGAATAATGCTACCGCTGAAGATGTAATACTGAAAAGCGACATTCCATTTTTGGATGTTATCCCTTCACACATTGATTTGGTAGGTGCTGAGATTGAAATGATCAATTACCCGAACCGCGAAATGGTGATGAAGAATTTGCTGGATGCGGTAAGAGATAAATATGATTTCATTGTTATTGACTGTTCGCCTTCGCTTGGGCTAATTACGGTTAATGCATTAGTAGCTGCTGACAGCGTAATTGTTCCGGTTCAGTGTGAGTTCTTCGCTTTGGAAGGTTTAGGAAAGTTGTTGAATACGATTAAGATTGTTCAAAACAGGTTGAACCCGGGCTTACAGATTGAAGGAATTTTGATGACCATGTACGATGGTCGTTTACGTCTTTGTAACCAGGTAGTAAGCGAAGTAAGGCGCCACTTCGATGAAATGGTTTTCAGCACGATCATTCACAGGAATACAAGATTAAGTGAAGCGCCAAGTTTTGGTAAACCAGTGATCTTATACGACTCCGACAGTAAAGGTGCTGTTAACTACCTGAACCTGGCGAAGGAGATATTGCAAAAGAATGACCTTACAAAGATCACCCAGGAAGAAAGGATCTTAGATTAACTTATAAATACGAAGCGACAGGCAACGCCTTGCGCATTAAATAAATCATCAAGCTATCTGCACCCACGTGAGATAGCTTTTTTTAGAAAAAACGGAATATGGCTGGACCCACCAAAAAAGACGCGTTAGGAAAAGGAATAAGAAGTCTTTTACAGAATATCAACTCTGACCTGAAGACAACTGAAGGCAACTTAAAAGAACCCGTTGTTGAAAAAGCAACCGGTATCAACCGGATTCCTATTTCCAGTATTACAATCAACCCAAAGCAGCCACGTCGCGATTTTGATGAACAAGCGTTGAATGAACTGGCAGCATCTATTAAGATGCACGACATCATTCAACCAATAACTGTTTCGCAAATAAAAGATGGCAAATACCAGCTGATAAGTGGTGAGCGCAGGTATAGGGCAAGTAAAATGGCCGGACTTGCTGATATTCCAGCTTATGTTCGCCAGGCTAACGATCAGCAACTGCTGGAACTAGCCCTGCTTGAGAACTTGCAGCGTGAAAACCTCAATTCTATTGAAGTTGCCCTTAGCTATAAGCGGATGATGGAGGAATTGAATTACACGCAGGAACAAGTAGCTGAGCGGATGGGTAAAGAAAGAAGTACCGTTACCAATTACATCCGTTTGCTAAAACTTCCACCGGATATACAACTGGCTGTACGCAATGGCAGCCTTAGCATGGGTCATGCAAGAGCTATTGTAAACGTAGACACCGTAGATAAGCAACTATACATCTTTAATGAGATCAGAGGCAAAGGACTGAGTGTAAGACAAACAGAAGAGCTGGTAAGAAAACTTTATAAAAGTGATGAGAAGCCTGCTAAAACTGAGGTGAAAGCAGGACTACCACCAGCCTATAAACGCATAGAAGATAACCTGGCCACGCATTTTGGAACGAAAGTGAAACTTGCACATAACAAGAAAGGATATGGCAGCATCAGCATCGATTATTATTCTTTGCAGGAGCTGAACAAAATACTTGAGCAGATGAATGTGCAGGTGAGCTAACAATATATATGAGGCGTATACTTTTCCTTTTGATGGTACTGCTTTTTTCTAAAGCAGCTAATGCACAAGTTGCAAATGATACGCTTACGCTCTCTCAAGACTCTACACTGCTTCGTACGAATCCTGCTTTTCAAAAAGATAGTGTAACAATTGCTCCAGGCGTTAAGGTAGAAGCGCAAGCTTTCAGTCCCAAAAAAGCAACCATACGTTCTGCTATCTTACCAGGATGGGGACAGGCATATACCAAACGCTACCTGATGATACCTGTAGTATACGCTGCACTGGGCGTGCCTGCAGGTTTTTACATCTACAACAATACCTGGTATAAAAGAACACGTTTTGCCTACGAGATAAAGGTTGATAACGACTCTTCCCGCTTTGGCGAAATTCATAGAGACCTTTCTGAACTATCACCGGAATCATTGCGCTTTTATCGAAATGATTTCAGGCGAAACAGGGACTACTCTGTCCTATTCTTTATACTGGCCTGGGGACTTAATGTAGTAGACGCCACTGTTTTTGCGCATCTCAAAGAGTTTGATGTAAGCGATGACCTTTCGCTAAAAGTGAAACCGAACATTGATTTCAACCGCCCGGGGTTTAGCCTGGTGCTGTCTCCAAAGAACACCTCCACCAAAAGGATGTTGATGGCACGCTAGCCATATATAATTTACATTCGCACTTCTTAATTTTTATACTATGAAAATAGCATTGATAGGTTATGGCAAAATGGGTAAAGCAATAGAAGAAATTGCTGTGGCGAAAGGACATGAGATAGTGCTGAAGATAACCATAGATAATACGGAAGAAATGACGGATGCTAACCTGCAGAAAGCTGATGTAGCCATAGAGTTTACTGGTCCTGAAAGCGCAGTAGAGAATATAAAGCAGTGCTTAAGCGCAGGTGTTCCTGTAGTGAGTGGATCAACAGGTTGGCTGGCACAGTGGGAAGAGGTAAAACAACATTGCGAGCAGAATAATGGTGCGCTAGTATATGCCAGCAATTACAGTATTGGTGTCAACTTATTCTTTGAAGTAAATAAATACCTGGCAAAGCTGATGGCTAATTATGATTATGATGTAGAGCTAAAAGAAGTGCATCATACACAAAAGAAAGATTCGCCAAGTGGTACTGCTATTACTCTTGCGGAGCAGGTGTTGGAGCAAATCAAACAAAAAAAGAACTGGATAAATGAACCATCAGAAGACAAGAGCCAGCTGCAAATCATAAGTGAAAGAGTGGACCCTGCACCCGGAACACATCATGTAAAATATTCTTCACCTATTGATGATATTGAGATCATTCATACAGCGCACAACCGCACCGGCTTTGCTTCAGGAGCTGTGGCAGCAGCTGAATTCTTAAAATATAAAACGGGTATCTTCAATATGAGAGACGTGCTTGGACTATAGCATGTAATTTATTGCTAATGAAAAAGGTTTTGATCAACAGCAGCAGCTTAGATCAAAACCTTTTTCATTTTAAATATTATTATTTTCTAAAGAACAAAACTGGTTCCTACTTTGAACAACACGTTGTTGTTGAACCCGCCACCATTGTGATTTCGCCAGTTGTCGTAGTATAAGGCACCTTCTATTCCCATAAAACGTACACCTGCGCCCACACCTCCAATAAACTGGTTGTACGTGTGCGACTGGTGCTTTATAACACCAACCCCAAGATCAGCATTTACAAAAACGATCCTGCTAACAAGGTAGTGCCGCACGCCTCCTTTTATAGGCATATAGGTTATATGTCCAGTGCCTTTATTGTGCGCCCGGAAAGTGGCTATTCCTACTGTACCTACTATAAATGATTTACCCAATCCTACCCCGGCGAGTGCTTCTGCACCTATACCATAACTATACTGATCGGCAAAGCTACCAGTGGGTTTTGCATAATTTACATTGCCGCCAAGCATGATGCCGGGCCGTTGAATCTGAGCCTTTACTGTTATAAAACTCAATATGAAGGAGAGAACAAAAAACGGGATGAGGAATGTCTTTTTCATTGTAGAAAATTTTAAAGGATATGGAAGTGTTCAAAGGTGCACCAAAATAATACCATCACAGAATTCAACAAAATGAGCAAGGCATCAAACTTGCTTTTGCAAGTAAAACACACCAGATGAGATACCTGTCACTATTTTTCCTGTATGCATTATTAGGTACAAGTACAGTAAACGCTCAAATGGAAGGGCGTAATATGGCTAAAATAAATTTATCAGCATTTGCCTTAAAAGGATTCAATGTACAATATGAAAGGCAGATTGCTAAACGATGGACCGCAGCATTGGGCTATAGCGCTATACCGAAGTCTACAATCGCTTTTAAAAGTGTTCTTGATAAACAAGTTAATGATGTAGACATCAACTTTGGTGACATGCGCTTAGGCACTTCTATTTTTACTCCGGAGATAAGATACTACGTTGGAAAGCGCGGCGCATTTCATGGCTTTTACCTTGCCCCGTACGCACGTATTTCATCGTACGATATGGATGGACCGATATCGATCTTTAGCGGCATAGACAGGCGCACGGTTATTTTTTCAGGTAAACTAAATGCAGTTACCGGCGGGTTGATGCTTGGCAGCAATTTCAGGCTGTCCGACCGCCTACACCTTGACTGGTGGATAATAGGTGCAGGATTTGGTGGAGCTAATGGTAACCTTGTAGCGGCTACTTCTTTGTCAGAAATGGAACAGCGCGAACTAAGGCGCGAACTGGAAAACCTGGAAGTGCCTATGACCAGGATTCAATCGCAGGTAAATGCAAATGGCGCCACCATTACTACCACTGGCAGCATGGCTGGCATCCGCGGTTTGGGATTGAACCTGGGAATTAGGTTCTAAGCAATCAAAGATTGAATAATAGTTTTTATAATAAAGAAAGGGAAGCAATTCAACTGCTTCCCTTTTCTATACCAATGCATTCATCAATGTATTACCAACCAATCAACTCTCAACCAATCAACTGATCAACTAATCAACTTTTCAACTCTTTCTTCAAATTCTCCAGCATATCCTTCGTCATCCTTTCAAGGTCGTATTCCGGTTTCCATCCCCAATCATTTTGCGCCTGGCTATCGTCTATACTTTGTGGCCAGCTATCCGCAATTTGCTGGCGACTATCAATTTTATAATTGATGGAGAAATCGGGTAAATGCTTCTGGATCTCAGCACTGATCTCTTTAGGAGAAAAACTAACCGCTGCAAGATTATAAGAAGAGCGGACACTTATTTTATCTGCATCGGCTTCCATCAGTTCAATGGTAGCCCTGATGGCATCAGGCATATACATCATTGGCAGGTAAGTATCCGGCTGCAGGAAAGACGTATAATGTCCTTTGTTAAGCGCATCATGGAATATTTCTACCGCGTAATCAGTAGTACCTCCGCCTGGTTGCGATTTATAACTGATAAGGCCGGGATAACGCAGGCTTCGTACATCAAGCCCATAACGCTTGAAATAATATTCACACCAGCGTTCACCAGCATACTTACTAATGCCATAGATGGTAGTAGGCTCAATGGTAGTATGCTGAGGCGTATTTTCTTTAGGAGAGGTAGGACCGAAAACCGCGATGCTGCTCGGCCAGTAGATCTTCTTCAAGTTTTCTTCACGTGCTACATCCAGTACATTCAGCAGGCTTTGCATATTAATGTGCCATGCCAGTGTTGGGTTCTTTTCACCCGTAGCACTAAGTATAGCTGCAAGCAAGTATACCTGCGTTATATTATACCGGAGCACCAATACATGAAATGTTTCTTTGTTCATGATATCCAAAGAAACATACGGGCCGGTGCCTTTAAGCAGGCTGTGTTCTTCCCGCAGGTCGCTGGCAATTACAGCCTGTTCTCCATATATTTTTCTAAGTTGAAGTGTTAGCTCCACTCCTATCTGTCCACAAGCTCCTATTACAAGGATTTTTTCATCGCGATTTGGCATAGCAAGTTTTTAGAGAGCAGCATTTGATTGTGCTGCAGTAGATTTTGAAAACGCAAAACAAATGAAACTTTACCAGAACAATTGATCCAATTTATTCACCTTTGCTGCCTTAATCTATTAGTAGTTATGGAGTTCCTGCACCAGTTATTTCAAAAGCAAGCATACGACAAAAACAACTTCTTCCTGATAGCAGGGCCATGTGTAGTAGAAAGTGAAGAGATAGTGATGGAAGTGGCTGAAGGTGTTGCTGATATTTGCAAGCGCCTGCAGATACCCTATGTTTTCAAAGCTTCTTATAGAAAGGCCAATAGAACCAGCGCATCTTCTTTTACCGGTATAGGCGACGAAGCAGGATTAGAGCTGGTGAAAAAGGTAGGTGAAAAGTATAGTTTGCCTACTACCACAGATATTCATGCACATGAAGAAGCAGCGCTTGCTGCAAAATATGTTGACATACTGCAGATACCAGCGTTCTTGTGCAGGCAAACAGATCTTTTATTAGCAGCCGCCGAAACGGGTAAAATAGTGAATGTAAAAAAGGGGCAGTTCCTGAGTGGCGAGTCAATGAAATTTGCAGTAGATAAAGTACGCAAAGCAGGCAATGAAAAAGTAATGCTTACCGATCGCGGTAATACATTTGGCTACCAGGACCTGGTAGTTGATTATCGCAACCTGCCTATAATGAAGCAGAACAATGTTCCGGTGATCATGGATTGTACTCACAGTTTGCAACAGCCCAACCAGGCAGGCGGCGTTACAGGCGGCAACCCGGGCATGATAGCTACTATTGCCAAAGCAGCCATAGCTACTGGTGCAGACGGCCTGTTTATAGAAACACATCCAAATCCAAAAGAGGCAAAGAGCGATGGAGCCAACATGCTTCATCTAAGCAAACTGGAAGAGCTACTGGAGAAGCTGGTAAAGGTGAGAATGGCGGTCATATAATTCCAATGAAAAATGAAAAATTAAAAAGTAAGAAGCATCAAATGGTTCCTCTTTTACATTTTGCATTTTACATTAATTAGGTGTTATACACCAACACGCCATCCTTGGCTGCAAGCTCACTTGGCAAGTGACCGAATTCCTTTTTAAAAGTATTTGCAAAGTGGCTGAGGTTACTATAACCTACCATTATACCTACTTCTTTAATAGAATACTTGCCCAACATTAAAAGCGCTTTTGCTTTTATCATGCGGTTTTTTTGGTAGTATTCGTAAATCGGCAAACCGTATAATGCTTTAAAATCGTTTTTCAACTTGGTTGGACTCATAGCTGATATCCTGCTTAGTTCCTCGATAGTTGGAGGTGCCTTCTCAAAATTCTTAACCAGCAAAGCTTCTACTTTCATCAGGCGCATTGTCTCATCATCTGAGCGGCGCGGTTTCTTTGCTGCCACTTCCCGCCGTTGGTGAAGCTTTATAATAAACTTTTCCAGTAATAGCAGCACCCTGTTTTGAATATAGTTCACCTGGAGAGGGTGCTGTATCTTTTCTACCAGCAGTTCATCCAGCATTACCCTGTATTCTGTAGCTATAGGTTGTAGTGTATCAGATTTTATAAGTTTTGGAAAATGCTGTGTCAGCATCTCATCCATTACAGAGCGGCCAAGCACTTTGGCAAAATGATCTTTATTGAAGAAGAAGGCTACTATGCGCGTCTTCAATCCCGCCGGAAAAACAATCACATCTTCATTGTATGTGTGGGAAAGCTTAACGTACGATTGCACATCTTCGGCAAGGCGCCTGCTGGTTCCGGCTTCAGCTATCTGTTCAGTAAATTGAAGGCAGAAGAAGTTTTCATCAGTAGCTATCCTTTTTATTTCTACATCTTGTGTAAGCAAGGTTTCAGCTATAAAAATTGAAATGCCAGATGGAAGTGTTCTTGCCCATGCATATCCTGAACCAGTGGATGGATAGATGGTAAGTTGCCCTTCAACCATCTTGCTTTTTGTGGCATCGGCTAGTAAGGGTAGTAAAAAAAGAAAATCTGGTTTTTCAAACTCTCGCATATTCCTCAGTTCGTCTGGATTAAAAGGGATGTAAATCTAAGCATCATCAACTTGTGTATAGCAAAAACTACCTGCCTAGTATATCACTCGGCAGCTGGTCGAATGACTTCTTGAAGGCTTTAGCAAAATTGCTCAGGTTGCTATAACCGAGCTCCATTCCCACTTCCTTCACGCTGTATTTTCTGCTAAGCAACATGGCTTTCGCCTTATTCATCCTGTGTTTTTGGTAATACTGGTAAACCGGCATACCATATATCTCTTTAAAACTATTCTTCAATTTACTAGGGCTCATAGCAGCCATACGCGCCAGTTGCGGTATAGGTGGTGGCTCTACTGAAAAATCCTTTACCAATTCCCGCTCTATCACCTTCAACTGGTTAATGTCGTTGTTGCTGATCTTTACATTGAAATGCATGTCACTCATCTTCTGGTAGATGCGTGTAAAGAAACGCTCTAGCAAAAGCATGATCCTGTTTTGAATGACCAATGTTTCCAGTAGCGGGTCTGCCTGTGATTCGATGATCTCACCCAGGAGCCGCTTATATTCAAAGTCCATTGGCTCGTAGTTAAAAGCACTCATTCGCAGGCTCAGGTATTTCTTTATCATATCTCCTACCTGTTCTACTTCCAGGAATTGCTCCAGCCATTGACGGCTAAAAAGAATATTTACACCTTTTACCCTTGTTCCTTTTGTACTGAAGAACAACCAATCAAATTTGGTGCTTCCTAAAAATACGGCAGAACGTACGGGTGCTACATGCGCAGGTAGTGGTTCGGGAGATGCAGCGGCAGTTTCAGGTATGAGTACTTCGTCGAACCGAAGCGTATAATAGTCCTGGTTTATTTTAGTTCGGTTGAGAAGAATATCCTGGTGAACCACATAATCCGAAAGTATACCTTGAAGTCCGTTGGGCAGCTCTATAAGTTTCATATAGCCGGCGCCAACTTCAGAAGGCAGGTGAAGTGTATTGCCTTGTACTTTGGTATTGAATGCCGCAGCATAATACTGCAACATTTCGTTGTACTGGGTATGGTTAAACTCAATCTTTAGCACAGGGTTTCAGGCATTTTGGAACTACAAGTAGCGCAACGGGTTGCGTCTTGCTGACAGAATGTAATTCTTGATATTGATCCAAAACGCAAGAATCATGTAGATTATTACAGGTGAGCCAAAGGTTAAGAAAGAAATATAGATAAACCACATCCGGATACGGCTGGTGGCAATACCCATTTTTTCTCCAATTGCAGTACATACACCAAAAGCCCGAACCTCAAAAAACTCTCTAATGTTTTTCATAACTAGTTTTTTCTCCTAAATGAACTGGTATAGGATCTGTTAAATGCAATTTAAAGAATTTCAGCGCAGCATCTCAAATCTCATTTTCTACAAGGCTTCTTTTACTGTAAATTTGCCCAACTTTTAGTCACACATTAAAAATTACTTGTAATTATGGCTTTTGACATAGACATGATCAAGAAGGTGTATGAAGATATGCCTGGCAAAGTAGATAAAGCTCGCCAGGCTGTTGGACGCCCTTTAACACTAGCAGAAAAGATTTTGTTCGCACACCTTCACCCGGGAATGGATCTGAAGAATTTTGAACGTGGAAAAAATTATGTGGATTTTGCTCCTGACCGTGTGGCTATGCAGGATGCAACAGCACAGATGGCGTTGCTCCAGTTCATGCAAGCAGGCCGTCCGCAAGTTGCCGTACCAAGTACTGTACACTGCGATCACCTTATCCAGGCTAAAGTAGGCGCAAAAGAAGACCTTGACACAGCACTGAATACCAATAAAGAAGTTTTTGAATTTTTATCATCAGTTTCTAATAAATATGGTCTAGGTTTCTGGAAACCAGGCGCAGGTATCATTCACCAGGTAGTACTGGAGAATTATGCTTTTCCTGGTGGAATGATGATTGGAACCGATAGCCATACGCCTAATGCAGGTGGTTTGGGTATGATAGCTATAGGTGTAGGTGGTGCCGATGCATGCGATGTAATGGCAGGACTTGCATGGGAATTGAAATGGCCTAAACTAATAGGTATAAAACTTACCGGCCGCATGAGCGGTTGGACAGCACCAAAAGATATTATTCTGAAAGTGGCGGGTATTCTTACTGTAAAAGGTGGAACAGGCGCTATTGTAGAATACTTTGGTGATGGTGCAGATAGCTTAAGTTGTACTGGCAAGTCAACCATTTGTAACATGGGTGCTGAGATAGGCGCTACTTGTTCTTTGTTTGCTTACGATGAGAAAATGGCTGGCTACCTGCGTTCTACAGATCGTTCAGATGTAGCTGACATGGCTAGCGGAATCTCTGAATACCTGCGTCCTGATGCGGATGTATATGCTAACCCTGAGAAATACTACGACCAGGTAATTGAGATAAACCTGGATGAATTGGAGCCACATGTAAACGGACCATTCACCCCGGATCTTGCATGGCCTATCAGCAAATTTGCTGAAGCCGTACGCGCCAATCAATGGCCTGAAAAACTTGAAGTTGCTCTTATAGGCTCCTGCACAAACAGCTCATACGAAGACATCAGCCGCTCGGCTTCTATAGCCCGCCAGGCAGCTGATAAAAATCTGAAAGCAAAGTCTGAATTCACTATTTCTCCGGGTAGCGAAATGGTTCGTTACACAGTAGAAAAAGATGGTTTGCTACAAGCATACGATACAATGGGTGGTATTGTAATGGCAAATGCTTGCGGACCTTGTATTGGTCAATGGGCTCGTCATATAGATGATCCAAATCGTAAGAACTCTATTATCACTTCCTTCAACAGGAACTTTGCAAAACGTAATGATAGCTATGCAGGTACGCACGCATTTGTTGCCAGCCCTGAAATAGTAACAGCGTTTGCACTTGCTGGTGATCTTACTTTCAATCCACTTACAGATACCCTTATCAACGAAAATGGTGAGGCAATAAAATTGGAAGAACCACAAGGTTATGAACTTCCTCCAAAAGGTTTTTCTGTAGAAGATCCAGGGTACCAGGCTCCGGCAGCTGATGGCGACCAGGTAGAAGTTTTGGTAAGCCCAGACTCTCAACGCCTACAGTTACTTGATCCATTTCCTGAATGGGAAGGAACTGACATCAAAGGTCTTCGCCTGCTTATAAAAGCAAAAGGAAAATGTACCACTGACCACATTTCAATGGCAGGTCCTTGGTTAAAATTCCGCGGACACCTTGATAACATTTCGAACAACATGTTGATTGGTGCGCTTAACTACTTTAACGATAATGTAGATAAAGTAAAAAATCAACTGACTGGTGAATATGGTCCTGTACCAGCTACACAACGTGCTTACAAAGCAGCAGGAATTGGATCTGTAGTAGTTGGTGATGAAAACTATGGTGAAGGTTCTTCAAGAGAGCATGCGGCCATGGAGCCTCGTCACTTAGGTGTTCGTGCTATCCTGGTTAAATCATTTGCTCGTATCCACGAAACTAACCTGAAGAAGCAGGGTATGCTGGCGCTGACTTTTGCTAACAAAGAGGATTACGAAAAAGTACAGGAAGATGATGTGATAGACATTGTTGGACTTACTGATTTCACTCCTGGCAAACCATTGCATGTGGTACTTCACCATGCAGATGGTACTGAAGATACAATCGAGGTAAATCATACTTACAACGAACAACAGATTGAATGGTTTAAAGCAGGTGCTGCTTTAAATATCATACGCAGGCAAGTGGCACAACCTACTGCTTAATCGTTTGTTTTTATATTAAAAAAGCGGAGTTACAAGCTCCGCTTTTTTTTATGCCTATACTTCAGTTGTTGCTTTTTAAAAGGCTTCTCCTATGAAGATATAGATCCCTCTTCCCTCTTTGGTAAAAGCTACATCCAAACGGCTGTAGATATCTTTCTTAGGAAATAAAAGAAACCGGATACCGGCACCACCAGCCACTACAACTTCCGAAGGTTTGAAAGCTTTAAACTCATTAAAGACTGTTGCAGCACTTGCAAATACAGTAGCTCCCCATCGTTTTGTAAAGTTGAATGGCAATGGCAACAACCTGTATTCCGCCTGCGCTGCCAGTTGGTTTTTGTCCCTGTACCTTCCCCTGTAATACCCACGCATCATGCCTTCTGCTCCCATCAATGCCAGTTGGTTGAAGGGTACTTGTCCAAGGTTGAATTCGCCGAGTAACTGCATTGCCAGTACATCCCTCTTGTTCATAGGAATGTAATACCGATTGTCAGTAACCAAAGATGTGAAGGTAAAATTGCTGGCAAATGCACTATTATAATGAAGCGCAGCAAGTTCAAAAAAGGATCCATCACGCACATTTAAAACGTTATGTCTTTCATCCCAAATGAAGCCTGCGCCTAAACCCAGGTTGGATGATCCCTCAAATCCAATCGGCTTATTTACCAACTGTCCATTGCCATGAAAGCTAACGTTGCTGATGTTTTGGAAATCGACCTCTGGTCCTATATATAAATTTTTATAAACCCGCTTTAACACCCTTTCCCTTACGCTAAGCTGCAGTGCATCTACACGCAACGGATTTTCTTTAGGTGCATCCATACCCACACCATAAAACAACATAGGAAAATTCTGGTAACGGATGCGCCCGATATACGACCAGTTGTTCTTGTCAGAATACAGTGCATGGTCTAACCAGATGCCGTACTGTTTTTCAAAAGTGTAAAAAGTAAAACCATAGATCTCGCTCAGCCTGTTAGATGTATCTCTGTTGGTGTAGTAGATATAGATATTACTCAGGCCAATCTCCCAGCTGGTTTCAGGCGAGAAGGCAAGCGTAGGATAAGCAAAAAATTGTGGCTTGGCTATATCATTTGTATCGTTGATTAACCTATTAATGTAGCGCTTTATGAAATTTTGTTTTTGCGCATGCGCCTCATGCGAATAAATCAGAAAGAAAAGAAACAGTGCAGCAAATGCTTTAAGCAGCCTCATGTTGTGTTATAAGTTTACCAGCCGGGTTACGCAACTGACGAGCAGGAAAACAACAGCAAATTCAATAGCAGGCAAAATGGAACTATGTTATCAAATGCCTGTACCGATCCTGTTCTCAATTGCTGGAACAAATTTGCAAAAGGAATACCAACATCCTATTACCTCTCTTGTAATAGTTGAGAGGTTTATAAAGAATAAGCAGTAGTTACAAGTAGCTGCTAATCCAGTAGCCGCACTTCTGTTCTCCTGTTCTTTTGCTTACCAGTGGCAGTTGAGTTATCTGCTACTGGTTGAGAGCTGCCATAACCTTTAGCCGTAACCATAACTGGTTTGATGCTTTTAGTGACAAGATAATCACGTACCGCATCAGCACGCTGCTGCGAAAGCTTTAGATTATCCATGTCATTACCGGTATCATCCGTATGGCCTGCAATCTCGATCTTTTGATCATCTTTCCATTTCAGGTATTCAACCAATTCATTTAATTCTTTGAAAGACGTTGATCTGAGTGTTGCTTTTCCTACATCAAAATGAACATTATCCAGGGTAAAACTTTTAGCTGGTTCATAAACAATCTCCACCTGGAAATTACCTGTAAACGATTGCCCAGGTTGCAAAGCAGGAACTGGCAATGTGCCGTATTGGTTGCTATCGGCCAGTGCTTTTAGTGTCACTGCATAATCATCGCCTGCAGGCACTGTTATCATAGATTTTCCAGCAGCGTCTGTTCTTCCGGTAAGCTTCTTATTGGAGGAGAGAGATTGCAGCAATATCAGCTCCCCCTTGCGCGGCCTATTCTTGTCGTCCACTACTATTACTTCTACTACAGCACCCGGCGTGGCTGGCTTACGTGTTGGCTTTTGTGCTTGTAGCGCATTAGAAAAATGTAAGATCATAGCCAGGATGATGGCGCAGTAACGCATATAGTTATGTTTGGGTGCAGTAAATATAACATCGAAGCAAATGATGAAGGAATTGAATTTTGAAGTTGTAGTAACTATAGATTTGCAATTCACTATACAACATGATCAGTTATAACCCTAAAGATTGGCTGCGGTTCATTTTCGAGTTTCATAAGTCAGACACGGTCCGTAAGCTCTTCCCAATCATTATCGTCCTAAGCCTTTACTCGTATGGCGTTGCTGTATTCGAAATGGAATACCTGCAACTTTCTGAAAACAGCCAGGTAAAGAACATTCCTGTAATGCACAGCCTGCTGGGTTTTGCCATTTCTATGTTACTTGTTTTTAGAACCAATACTGCTTACGACAGGTGGTGGGAAGGCAGGAAGTTATGGGGTGGGCTGGTAAATAACAGCCGTAACTTGTCGCTTAAGTTGAACTTGATTCTACAATCTGAAAGTGACAAAGAATTATTCAAGCAACTGATACCGCAGTTTGCAGTTGTACTGAAAGCACATCTTCAATCGGATATCACACGCCTTGAACTTGATAACCTGCCACACCCTGAGATAAAGAATTTCGATACAAGCAAGCATCTGCCATCGCAAGTAGTGAACATGATGATGAAGCGGGTGAATGAACTGTATAAAGAAGGTAAAATCACAAATGAGCAACTCCTGATTTTGAACAACGAACTCACCTCGTTTCTTGACATTTGCGGAGCCTGCGAAAGGATCAAGAATACACCCATCCCTTACTCGTACAGTGCATTCATAAAGAAGTTCATTTTCCTGTATGTAATGACACTGCCTTTTGGTTTTGTATTCAACCTTGGCTACATCATGATACCAGTGGTAGCATTTATTTTTTATGTGCTTGCAAGCCTGGAGATAATTGCTGAAGAAATAGAAGATCCTTTTGGAAAAGACGACAACGATCTGCCAATGGAAAGGCTGGCGGTAACTATAAAGAAAAATGTAGAAGAGATTTTTAATTGACCTCTTCTACATCTATGAAAGTTTATAAATAAGAATATTTACTTCGTCTTAAACCACAAAGGTGTTTTATCATCAGGATTGCCGTTGTAGCTAAAGCAAAGCTCTTCTCCTTTCTTCACAGGCTTAATTGTTCTGATAGTCATCAAACCTTCAGCATAATCTTGCTCATATTCGCAGTTCGGCTCGTAGGAGTGGTTATACATAGAAACATAACCAAGTGCCATACAAGCTTGCTTCCGGCTTGCTCCCCATTCGAAGATGTAGTGATATAATTTAGTACCCTCTATTTGCTTGCGGTCTTTAGTTGTTAATTGAATTACCGGCGAAATCTCAATGGTAGTATTTGCAGGTATATTTTTGGTAGTAAAGACACCGCGGCCACCTTTTTCGGATGGCGCAATAACTAAGTAAGGTAGCAACATAGATTTTTTTGATTGACCGGCGAAGATAAAAAATTGCAACTGATAAAACAGACATAGTTAATTTGCACACATTGATGGAATTGGAAGAACAAACCATACAAGAACAATTTGAGCAGGTAATTGCTACAGAAGACAAACTAGCCATTCGAGATTTTCTGAATAATCAGAACATTGCTGATGTAGCAGATCTTGTAATGGAAAATGAAGATTATGCTGCTCAGATCATCGCTAATTTATCCATCCATCGTGCAGCCAGCACTTTCAAAATATTAGACTTCCATACTCAAAAAACGATCGTTGCTAACCTGCCTTCTTTCAAAACCGCAGAACTGCTGAATGAACTGCAGGCGGATGATCGAACTGACTTTTTGGAAGATCTGCCTAAAGAAGTTTTACGGGATCTTATCAAGCTTTTGGAACCTGAGGAAAGGCTGATAACATTATCGCTGCTTGGTTATCCAGAAGACAGCGTGGGCAGGCTGATGAATCCTGACTATGTTTTTGTATTCGAACATAATACTGTAGAAGAAGTTTTCCAGATCATACGCAAGCACGCAAAGAACAGTGAGACCATAGATGTTATATACGTTATAAACGATCATGGCCAGTTGATAGATGACTTGCGAATTAAAGAATTCATTTTGGCTGCGCCTGATAAGAAGGTGCAGGAGCTAATGGATGAAAGGGTCATTTCGCTAAATGTGAATGATGACCAGGAATATGCGAACCAGGTGTTTAGAATGAACAACCGGGTAGCGCTTCCTGTGGTAGATGATAACAATGTATTGCTCGGGATTATCACTATTGACGACATACTTTGGGTAGCTAGTGAAGAGTTTAGCGAAGACATGCAGAAGATGGGTGGTACCGAAGCCCTTGATGAGCCTTACCTGGAGATGCCAATACTTCGCTTGTTTAGAAAGCGTGTAGGCTGGATGGTGATCCTCTTCATTGGCGAAATGCTAACGGCCAGTGTGATGACCCATTTTGAAGATGAGATAGCCAAGGCTGTAATACTCGCTTTGTTCGTTCCGTTAATCATATCCAGTGGTGGTAATAGCGGCTCGCAGGCTTCCACCCTTATTATCCAAGCTATGGCGGTGGGCGAAATAACGGTAGCTGATTGGTGGCGCATATTAAGAAGGGAAATAATCAGCGGCTTGTTGATTGGTAGCGTACTTGGACTACTTGGCCTGATGCGTGTACTGGTTTGGCAGCAGTTTACTGATATCTACGGCGAGCACTATATATTCATCGGGTTAACTGTAGGCGTATCACTTATGGGTGTTGTGCTGTGGGGCACACTTAGTGGATCAATGCTTCCACTACTATTAAAGAGAGTAGGATTTGACCCTGCAGTATCATCAGCGCCATTTGTGGCTACACTGGTTGATGTTACAGGTCTTATCATATACTTTAGCGTAGCGTATATGTTCCTGCAAGGCTTGTTATTATAGGCTTGATTGAATTTTATTCATAAGCATCTCCTTCACTTTTTCAAACCACTCGTTTCGCAGAATAGATAATACAATAGAATCCCGTCTTGTTCCATCTACCCGCTGCAGGTTACTTCTAAGAACGCCTTCTACTGTGCATCCTATAGATTTCATCGCGGCTATACTTCTTTCATTGTTATTATCGGCCCTGAATTCTATCCGCTCCATACCTGCTTTTTCAAAAGCAAACTCCAACATCAGGTACTTGCAGTTCTTGTTGATGCCCGTGCCCTGGAAGTTAGCGCCATACCATGTATACCCCAGTTGCATAGTTTTGTTCACCAACTGAACGTCGTAAAAACGGGTACAGCCTGCATACTGCTGTTTGATCTTATCAAATACGACAAAAGGATATTCACGTTGCTGACTCCTAGCTTTGATCGCATCCTGCAGGTACTTCATCAACTCATCTACACCTGCAGCATTTTGTAAAGAATACTGCCAAAGCTCAGGTTCATTGATGCTAAAATTTACCAGGTTCTGAAAATCCGACAACTGAAGCGGCCTGAGCAATACTCTTTCATTCTCAAGAATATAATCCGAATTAAAGTTGAAATCCATCTTTTTATATTAGTTAACCGTCTATTGTTTGGTGCACCAGAATATTGGTTAAAAATAATGATATTGCACCCTTAATTTTCAGAAACATGTGTGGAATTGTTGGTTACACAGGGCCGAGAGAGGCCTACCCTATTATTCTTAAAGGACTAAAAAGACTGGAATACCGTGGCTACGATAGTTCTGGTGTTGCATTACTTAATCACGACCTAAAGGTTTATAAGAAAAAAGGCCGGGTATCAGAACTTGAGGAAGATGTTATAGGAAAAGATCTTCATGCGTTTACAGGTATCGGTCATACACGTTGGGCCACACACGGCGAACCAAGTGACCGCAATGCACACCCACACCGCAGTGCCAGTGGCAGACTAGCCATGATACACAATGGCATCATTGAGAACTATGCATCCATCAAACAGGAGCTGGTAAATAAAGGATACACTTTCCACAGCGATACAGATACAGAAGTACTGCTGAATTTTATAGAAGACATACAACAAAACAATAACTCTACTCTTGAAGAAGCGCTTCGTATTGCACTTAAAAGAGTAGTGGGCGCATATTGCATTTTGTTACTGGATAAAGAAGATCCTGAAACAATCATTGCTGCACGCAAAGGCAGTCCGTTAGTTATAGGCATAGGTAAAGGAGAACATTTCCTTGCTTCTGATGCATCTCCAATTATTGAGTATACCAAAGAAGTGGTGTATGTAAATGATTACGAGATAGCCATCATTAAGCCAGATGAGCTGATCCTGAAAAACCTTGGTAACGAAAAGCAAACACCATTTATCCAAAAGCTGGATATGGAACTTGCTAAAATTGAGAAAGGCGGATACGATCACTTCATGCTGAAGGAAATTCATGAACAGCCGGAAACGATTCATGATTGCCTGAGAGGAAGATTGAATATAGAGAACGGCACCATAACAATGGGAGGTGTAGAGAGTCACCTGGAAACACTTACCAATGCAAACCGCATCATCATGGTAGCATGTGGTACCAGCTGGCATGCGGGGTTGATTGCTGAATATATTTTTGAAGAGCTATGCAGGATACCAGTAGAAGTAGAATATGCAAGTGAATTCAGGTATAGGAATCCAGTAATCAATAAAGGTGATGTTATCATTGCTATATCTCAAAGTGGTGAAACAGCCGATACTTTGGTTGCCTTAGAAAATGCAAAAGAAAAAGGCGCATGTATTTTCGGAGTAGTGAACGCTGTGGGTAGTAGCATTGCACGTTTGAGCCATGCAGGCGCCTATACACACGCAGGACCTGAAATAGGTGTTGCCAGCACCAAAGCATTTACCGGACAGCTTGCAGTGCTTACTATGATGGCTCTTAAAATAGCTAAAGCCAAAGGAACTATCGACGATACCAGGTATTCTAAACTGCTGCAAGAGCTGAATGATATTCCAGAGAAAGTAAAACTGGTTTTACAGGATACTTCCAACATAGAAGCCATTGCTGAAAAATATAAAGACGCTGCAGATTTTCTTTACCTCGGCCGTGGCTACAACTTCCCTGTAGCACTGGAAGGTGCTTTAAAGCTGAAGGAGATCTCTTACATACATGCTGAAGGTTATCCTGCAGCAGAAATGAAACACGGACCCATTGCTTTGGTCGATGATAAGCTGCCGGTTGTATTCGTTGCTACCAAAGATTCCTATTACGAAAAGATCGTATCAAACGTGCAGGAAATTAAAGCAAGAAAAGGCATGGTGATAGCAGTGGCAACTGAAGGTGATACCATCATTCCAGGTATGGCAGATGATGTAATGCTTGTACCAGATGCGGATGAAATACTGGCTCCGTTGCTGAGTGTTATTCCATTGCAACTACTTAGCTACTACATTGGCGTAGCCAAAGGATTAGATGTAGACAAGCCGCGCAATCTTGCTAAGAGTGTTACTGTAGAATAAGAACTTTACCATACGCAGAAGCCGGGCTCCTATGTTCCCGGCTTTTTTATTTCATTTACTTTTACTCTTCTTTTTAAAAATATCAATTCCTATGTCTACACCCACCAACGAGATCAGGAAGGTAAAGCTGTCTAACTTAGGCTACAATTTTGTACCAGGAGATTACCTGCAACCCGGGCAGGATGAATACTACCTGCGTAACATGCAGAACCGTAGTGGCATCAACTACAGGCAGCTAACAGCATATGAAATAGAGGTGTTGGTTCGCAACAGCAATACATCCGACGACTGGAATAAAATATTGGTATCAGATGCTTTCAATCCTGAGTTGGTTAAGAATTGCAAGTTTTTTGGCTTGGTGAGAATCGGGAAATTGGAAGCTTTGTGCTTAGAGTTTTCTGATCTGCGTGTACCTGTTGGTTTATACAATTCTACCATCATTAGTTGCGACTTTGGCGACAACGTTGTTATCCATAACGTCAACTATCTCTCCCACTACATTATAGGAAATGAAGTAATTGTAACCAATGTAAATGAGCTGGTAACATCGGCCTATGCAAAGTTTGGAAATGGTATAGTAAAAGAAATGGAGGAAGAGGCTGTACGTATACAGCTGGAGCTTTGCAATGAGAACGGTGGCCGTAGCGTAATTCCATTCAATGGCATGTTGCCTGGCGACGCATGGATGTGGACCCGCTTCCGCGATGATGAAGAACTGCTGGAACGTTTCAAAGAAATGACCGAAGCAAAATTTGATAAACGCCGCGGCTACTACGGTAAAATAGGCGACCGCACAGTTATCAAAAACTGTAAGATCATCAAGGATGTTTGGATAGGTAGTGATGCCTATTTAAAAGGAGCCAACAAGCTAAAGAACCTAACCATCAATTCAGGACCGGAAGGCAAATCCCAGATAGGTGAAGGATGCGAAATGGTGAATGGCATCATGGACTATGGCTGCAGGTCGTTCTACGGCGTGAAGGCAGTAAGGTTTATCATGGCATCTCATTCAAGCCTGAAGTATGGCGCCCGGTTGATCAACTCTTATCTTGGTCACAACTCTACCATTTCATGTTGCGAAGTATTGAACTCGCTCATTTTCCCGGCACACGAACAGCACCACAATAACTCTTTTTTATGCGCAGCATTGGTAATGGGCCAGTCTAACATAGCAGCCGGCGCTACCATTGGTTCTAACCACAATAGCAGAAGTGCAGATGGCGAAGTGATAGCAGGTAGAGGCTTTTGGCCCGGACTGTGCGTTAGCTTAAAGCACAACTCAAAATTTGCATCCTTTACCATTCTAGCCAAAGGAGATTACCCATCTGAATTAAATATTCCTTTTCCATTTGCGCTTGTAAATAATGATGTAACCAACGACAGGCTGGTGATAATGCCGGCGTATTGGTTTATGTACAATATGTACGCGCTGGAAAGAAATGCATGGAAGTATATTGACAGGGACAAACGCAAAGAAAGAATTCAAAGCATTGAGTTCAATTACCTGGCACCAGACACTATCAATGAAGTGGTGCAGGCCATTAAACTTTTGCAGGAATACACAGGCAAGGCTTATTTACGCAAAGAAAAAGAACAGGCCGAACCAGCCATAAGTGATGCAATGGACATTGGAAAAAAGTTATTGGAAGAAAATAATAAGCTCGTAGATCAACTGGTTATAGAAGGCGGATGCTTTGAAAATTCAAAGCGACAGGTACTGCTGATAAAGGTTAGACAGAGTTATAACGTTTATAAGCAACTGGTACAACTGCATGCTGCTACCTGCCTCATTGATCATGTTGGCTCTCAAAAAATAGAATCCATAACAGACCTATCCCGCAGTATTTCTTCTAAAGCTGTTATAAATAATTGGGTCAATGTAGGTGGGCAGCTAATGTCTGAACAGGACCTGGATCAAATAAAGAAGAACATCAAAAGCAGGAAGATAAAAACATGGGATGAGCTACATGCGGTTTATCAACAACAGGCGCTTGATTACCCGCGTCAGAAATTGATGCATGCGCTGGCTGCATTGAAGGAAGTTACCGGGGTGAAAGTGGATGGTAAAAAGCCTGCTGTATTTCATCAACTATTAGATGATGCAGTTGCTATCCGGCAGTGGATGACCGATGGCATTTTTGATTCAAGAGAGAAAGACTACAGTAATCCATTCAGGAAAATGGTTTATGAAACACAAGAAGAAATGGATGCAGTGGTAGGAAAGTTGGAAAACAACTCGTTTATAAAACAACAACGCGAAGCCTTGAAGAACTTCAAGAAGCAGGTTGGTAAATTGAAAAAGACATTAGCATAATGAAAAGGGCGCAAATACTAATTGCGCCCTTTTCATTATCTCGATAAACTTGTATCTTCTTCGTTATTACTTCGTCCTCCGTCCTGGTAGAGCGTATCTACCATCATCAGGCTATCCGCCAGCTTTGCACTATCAGCAAATCGTGCAGAGTCTAAAGTAAGAGAGTCGGAACCTTCATTTCCGCTGTTACAAGCAGTCATCATTCCGGCGAGCAAAAAAACAGCTAATCCTTTTTTCATAATCTTAGTTTATTTGGTTGCAAGCAAGTAGTTCGGTTCTATTTCTTCCTGAAGAAAATACGAACGGGAACACCTGTAAAATTAAAGTTCTGCCTTATCTGGTTCTCAAGGTAGTTTTTATAAGGAGCTCTTATATCATCAGGATAGTTGGTGAAGAATGCAAAAGACGGCACATGCGTAGGCAGCTGTGTTACGTACTTGATCTTAACCTGGTTACCACGAACCACCGGTGCATGATAAGATTCTACAGCCTTCAGCATTATTTCGTTCAGCTGTGAAGTAGGTATCTTCTGCATTTTGTTCTCATAAACCTCCAGCGCTATTTCCATAGCTTTCATAATCCGCACCTTGTCTTTTACTGAAATGAAAAGAATAGGCACATCTGTGAACGGAGCCAGTTTTTCCTTAAGCTGTTTTTCGTAATCACGCGCTGTATTGGTTTCTTTTTCTACCAGGTCCCATTTATTTACCAATACCACCAGGCCTTTACCTTTTTTGGCAGCAAGGCTAAAAATATTCAAATCCTGCCCGGTAATTCCTTTTGAAGCATCCAGCAATAACAAGCATACATCTGCTTCGTCCATCGCTTTAATAGCACGTATTACCGAATAAAATTCAAGGTCTTCGTTTACCTTGGTTTTCTTACGTATACCTGCTGTATCTATTAGTATAAATTCCTTCTGAAACAGGTTGTAATGCGTGTGAATGGTATCGCGGGTTGTACCTGCAATATCACTTACTATAGTACGCTCCTGCCCTACCAGCGCATTCAGCAGCGAAGATTTACCAACGTTAGGCTGACCAATGATTGCGAACTTTGGAATGTTCTCATCCTCGCCTGCACCTTCACCATCATCACTTATAGAATTAGTGATAGCATCCAATATTTCACCGGTACCGCTTCCGCTTATGCTACTGATAAAGTATACGTTCTCAAAACCCAAGCTGTAAAACTCGGTTGCCTCAAGCAAGCGGTCGTTGTTGTCTACCTTATTTACGCAAAGCAAAACAGGCTTGGTAGTTCTACGCAGCAAGTTTGCCATTGCATCATCAAGATCAGTTACACCTGTGGCGGCGTCTACCATAAATATGATAGCATTCGCCTCGTCTATTGCTATTCGCACTTGCTTGCGTATCTCCTGCTCAAATATATCTGCGCTATCCGGAACAAAACCACCGGTATCTATCACGTTAAAGGTCTTACCGGCCCAATCCGCTACGCCATACTGCCGATCGCGGGTTACGCCACTCACGTCGTCCACTATTGCTTTACGTTGCTCAAGCAAGCGATTAAAAAATGTACTCTTGCCCACATTCGGGCGTCCAACTATTGCTACTGTAAATGCCATAAAAAAATTAAAAAAACAAAAATCTAAAATCAAATATTATACACAACACCTCTTCCAACTGCTACTATTTAACTAATAATCATTACTTATATCCATACTCCCTCAACTTCAATTCATCATCGCGCCACTTGCTCTTCACCTTTACAAACAACTGCAGGAATACCTTTTGGTCAAGAAATTTTTCAATGTCCTCACGTGCCATTGTTCCTACTTTCTTGATCATTTTTCCACCTTCACCTAATATGATAGCCTTCTGGCTTTCACGCTGCACCACTATATCAGCTTGTATTTTTACCAGCGTTTCCTTCTCTTTAAATTCATTTACCAAAACAGTGGTGTGGTACGGTATCTCATCGCCAAAGAGGAAAAAGATCTTTTCGCGCACCATTTCGCCTACAAAGAATTTGGTAGGCAGATCAGTCAGGTCATCCTCGTTATAAAATGGAGAACCTTCAGGCAGGTATTCGACAATCATGTCAAGCAGCTCGCCAATGTTGGCACCTTGCGTAACAGAAATACCTATCCAATTTTTGCAGTAGGATTTAGAAGAAAAAAAGGTTTTAGCTTCTTCTAGTTTAGAACCTTTAGCAGTGTCTATTTTAGTGGAAACAACAATTGCTGGCACCTTTAGCCGCAGTGTAGAAAAAATATTATCTACTTCGTTCCAATCTTCGTTTACATCTACCAGCAAAAGAGCTACATCAGCATCTTCCAAACTGCCCTTTACAGCCTGCATCATTTTTTCGTGCAGTTTATATTTGGGTTGTTCAATTATGCCCGGCGTGTCGGAAAATATGATCTGGTACTCGCCTTCCTTATTCAGGAAACCTTTTATACGGTGCCTGGTAGTCTGCACCTTAGGACTTACAATTGCCAATTTTTCACCTATCAGGGCGTTAAGCAATGTGCTTTTGCCCGCGTTAGGTTTACCAAAAATGTTTACAAATCCTGCTTTCATGTTATCCTTCCCAATTTGAACGAAGAATCGCAAAAGTACGCCTTTACAAACAAAGGGGTCGTTTGATGTTCTTTAACACTAATAAGAAGAGGCTGCTTCGTACGAAGCAACCTCTTTGAAACAGGCAGTTCTGGTTCTGGTTTTTGTTATTGAACTACTACCTGTTCGGTAACAAGAACTTTATCTTTATTGGCATCACCTACCACTTTTACCAGGTAAGTACCTTGTGAAAGAGACTTAGGCAATTGCAGTAAATGAAGCTGCATACGCTGACCAACATTTATGTTTTCCGCATTCAATAATTTACCTGACAGATCCATTAACTGAACCTGGTAACGACCGTAAGGGAAATCATTGAAAGTAAGGTTGATAACACCGCCTTTTACAGCTGGATTAGGATAAGCACCCATTTTATATTTCACGTTCAATTCACGGTTTCCTTCCAGCGGGTTGGAAGTACGTGCAGTTTCTTGTGTAGCAGGCTGCTCTTCTTCTTTTTTCTTATCAGATACAAGATTTGCATTAGCAAGATCAGATGCTTTGAACACAGACTCACTTGATGATAACTTCTGAGCTTGCAGGTCGTTCAGGTCAAACCTGTAGAAGCCCATTGTAGTGGTAGAACTGCCAACGATGATGCTTGTTCCCTTTTCTACTACAGCGCCATTGGTGCTATATCCGCGTGGTAAACCTTGAATAGCTCCTAACCAGGTAGCTACTTTGTCTTTGATGCTGATGCGGAACACGTGGCGGTTTGCTGTTATCAGTATCAGGTTATTTTTATCATCTGCTACTACATCACCACCATAACCACCGCGGCGAAGGCTGTTCTCGCCATTCGCAGGATCATCAGTAATAGCACCTAAATCAGTTATCTCCGCTCTTTTGTTGGTGGTAAAACGAATAAGATGTTCTGCATTGTTAGTGATTGCATATCCATTACCATCAGCAGCTATTACCATCCTGGTAATTTGATTAGGCACATCATGGCGGTGTGCTAATACACCAAATGGCTCATCTTCAAAATAAAAAGCCTTTGGTTCCTTGCCTTTCAGATCGATATACCTAAGCTGGTTGATGCCCATTGGCGTGTAGTACAAACGATCATGTTTTTTATCATAAGCACAGGCTGCAGAGCTGGTAGCAAAAGGCTTATCTGTTTGAACAGGATTATTGTAAACCATTACACGCCTTGGGCCAAAGCCGTTCACTTCGCTGCTGTTGCTAATGATGGTAATACTTTCCTTTTCAGACCGCCTTATGATGATCACTTTTTTCTTATCGTTATCATCCGTGATCCTGTACTCGGTGGTTTGTGCAGGTTGAACCCTGGCAGCCTCTTCCTTTTTTACAATAGGCTTGCCCGTACGAGCATTCAATACAGGTATGTCTTGCGAGCTTTGAAACACAGACTGCACCTCTTCACCAGTTTGTAAATCTACCAGTCGAACTTCAGTCCACTTATCGCTTCCTTTTTGCATTCCGGTAATAGCGTATGCAGTAGTACGCTCCTGCTTTTTCTGTGCATCAGCACCTACAAAAAAACCGGTAATGATAAACGAGAGTAAAATTTTTCTTATCATACTTAATAGTTTTGAACTATTAAATTACGACACTCTTCGTCGACAGAAAAAATTAATATGATGAGTGGTAGCAAAAAGAGGCGGACACAGTTGCATTCTAATAATGGACTACTGACTTAGCTCCTGTCGCCTACAAACTGGTCGCCTTTGTGCTTGAATAAAACATTGAAGGTTGTTAGGCTACCATAGATACGGGTGATGTATTGCTGCAGTTCAATTTTCTCATCGTTCGTCAGCACTTTGTGCGCATTTATTTTTTGCTCCATTACCCGTAGCCTGTCGCGCAGCATTACTATTTTATTGAAGAAAACATCAATCGGCACTTCCTTTGGCTGAAGGCTTTTATCAGCAGGTTGTAACAGCATAACACCATCTTTCCATTTGTCTGCTATTGTTACCACTTCTGTTACATCACTCCATTCGCGCAAGATCTTTATCAAAGCATCTTCTGCTTCAGAAAAACTAACATTATACTCCGGCTCTATCCGCTCTATCACTTCTACTTCAAAATCTTTAGCCACAGGCTTAATTCCACCTTCAACAAAACATACATCGTAAATGCGCTTGTGCAAGCGAATAACAACACCTGTACCATATGATGGATGACTAATCCTTGATCCTACTCCTAATAATTCCATGCTAATATTTTTTACCGGCTAAAGATAATGAAGAGGTTTTTGCGACTGAACCAGCATTGATAAAATGACCTGCAGCAGCTACAAAGTTTTTACTAAAACAGGTTTGCCCATGGCTTCTTCCGTTGCAAAACCCATTACTTTTAGAAAGTGCATATGAGCTTTATTGACTGGCTGATCGTAGACGATCTTGTTTACGCCCTTGTTCTTTAGATACTTCTTTTCGCGATCGAAGATGTACTTACCCACCTGGAAATCCCTGTACTTAGGCACTGTGTAATTCACCAGGACATTGGCTGTACCATCAGCAGATAGCTTAGCTACAAAAATGTTAGCAATAACCATATCACGCAGTACAGCAAAACGTATTTCTGCATTTGGATCAATACTCGTGAACTGCGGAAAGTAAGCATTGATATCCTGACGATAGAATTGAATAAACTTATCTATCACCTGGTCATCGGCTGCAAATTCCACCATATCAAAATTCTCATGCGTCTGGTGGATCTTGTAGATGCGGTAAACGTTTATCAACAGCAGGATAGAGTTGGTGAGTATGATGGGAAAAGCCTGCAGCAGTACGCCGTAAACAATGAATGCCATACAGCCAAAAGTGTTCAGCCATCTAAACTTCAGGTCGTTGTTTACTATAAGTGAAATGGCTAGTAGTACTGATGCTAAATAGCCAAATAAGCTGATGACGATGTCCATATTATTGCAATCTTAAACTGGAAAAAGGTGGCAAATGTAGCACCTACAATCTACTTCCAGGTGAAATTGATGCCAAGCTGGTTGAACATGTTTTGCTGGTAAAATCCGGTTGCATACCGTACCTGGAGGTCGCGTAAAACAAGCCCCGCACCAATGGTAAATCCATTAAGTCCATTGGCTGCGTTAACTGCATTCAGATCGTGTCTACGAAGAAAATTATAGCCTGCAGTAATCTCTACTTTTTCTTTCAGGTACACCTGCATTGCCAGCACCAGGTGAGATATCATTTTGCTGATTGTGTTCCGTTTTCCTCTAAAATCATCCACGCCTTCAGACGCAAGGAAAGCTGTATCATTATAGTAGATGTTGAACCGGTGCAGGTTGTGCGCAGTAAGTGAAAACTGGATAGGAGCCTTTGCCAACCGTTTCGTTACTCCGGCCTGCAGGTCGAAAGGAAGTTCTTCCTTTTTGCTGGTTCCATCATAGGTCTTCAATTGCGTACCCATATTTTTTGCCACAACAGCCGCTTGTAATCCATTGGCAGTGTCAGTATATGTGATGCCAACATCTAAAGCTATTCCATTGCTGCTATAGGCACCATACATCGAATTCACAAACTTGAATGTGCCCCCATAGTGCCACCTTTCTTTGTGTTGCCTTGCCGCCATTACTTGAACCACGTAATCGTTAGGCTTAAAGCTACCCATTTCATTACCCGAAGCATCAGTTTGAGGAATAGTACCATAATTGAAATAATTGATGCCTAAAGCCACACTTGTAGCTGATGATTCATGATGATAGGCACTTGTGATACTATAATTTTTTATCCCTCCTAACAATAAGTTGAAAGAAGCATTTACCTGTGTGTGTTGTTCTTTTCGCAGCAGTGAAGGATTGTGAAATGCAAGCCCCACATCATTTGTGATGTTAGACACATTTACACCACCTAAAGCGGATAGCTGAGCAGAATTGGGTTGTTGCAAAAAGTTGAATACCGCATTGCCGCCTACTGTTTGCCCGTGAGTACAAACCATCAAACACGAAAAACATAACAACAACATCCATTGAAGCATGCGCCAAATTAGGATTTAATGCTAATAATAAAGAGGAGCATATGATCTCACATGGGAGGATTTCAACCAGCGCCATCTACCATAAAGATGAACGGCTCTATAAATCTTAACCATCTCCACCATCAATAGCTGTCCGATTCGGGCACTAGAAAGTCTTACATAACAACTGGTGGAACAACTGTCCCAATATCTTTGAAGAAGAATATCCAACCTACTGAAAACGTCCAATATCGCTGAAAGACCAAATCCAATTCTTGTAAAGACCATATCCAATTCTTGAAAAAACCAGTTGTTGTCCATCCATCCTGAAAAACCAAAAGGCCTCCATGGAAAACAAAAACATTTATCCCGCACTCGTTGCGGGATTTTTTTTACCATGAACCGCCCTACCAGCAAGGGTTTCAGCAACCATTAACAGATTTTTTCTAAATTATTTTGGCTTGTATACTTCCTGCCCTTACTTTTGCACCCATATCGCGAAGTAGAGCAGCGGTAGCTCGTCGGGCTCATAACCCGAAGGTCCCTGGTTCGATCCCAGGCTTCGCAACAAAAAAAGAGACCTCAAATTGTTGAGGTCTTTTTTATTTCACTTCTTTTTCAGCAAAGTTTGCATTTACAAAAAAGGCTGCCCTTTTGAGACAGCCTGCTTCAGATCATTCTATTTTAAATTAGCTCTTCCTGATTGTAGCTCCTGCGCTGGCATTTATCCTTCCAGACATAGCATCACCTTTGTACAAAATTGAAGACCCACCGCTTGCATCAGCATTAAGTTCCTTATTCACTGTCACCCGCATGTTTGATGCCCCTGAAGTGCTGGCTTTAAGTGTATTGAACTGCAGCTCGTAACTATTGATCTTGCTTGCACCAGCGGCATCTATATTTCCTTGTCGTGCTATGCCAGCAAGTTTTACAACCGAAGCACCACTCACTTCCATATTTAGTTGGTCTGCATCAATATTACCTCGTATCTCACTTGCACCTGTAAGTTGTATCTGCAGTTGCTTCGCCTTAACTATTCCGCTAATTCTAACCAAAGAAGCACCTGATACATTCAGACTGTTCAGATCTGCAACTGATACATACGCTTTTAGTTTTCTATCCGATAAGCTGAAGCCATTCCACATACCACCATCTACAGTTATACGCAGTACGCCATTACGTACTTCAGTTTTGATCTTCGAATTATATTTTGGATCTCCGGCGCTTACTGCCACGCCGGTAGTATTTCCCTGGCTGAGGTAAAGATTTACAGCACCTGATAGTTCAATACCTGAGAAGGCAGGTATTTGTCGAACCTCTACATTTTCATCGTAAATCACTTGTTGGGCATGCAAGCCTGAGGCAAGAAAAATGCTCATCAAACAGCTAAAAACAAACTTCATCTTCTAACAATTTTTAGGGTGTAACGAGGTGCAGCAAAAAAAGTTACAGGCAGTTACAAAATTTCCATTATAAATTTGCGGCTGAACCCGGGGTGCTTCCTGAAGGGAGGCTGAGATTATACCCGTATAACCTGAACAGGATAATGCCTGCGAAGGGAAGGCCAGATTGCTATTCTTCTCTCCTGCTTCATTCTGTTCCCAATTATTAATTTTTTAAATTTTTTCAATGAGATCATTGTTGGGAACTCTTACCCTCATGCTGGTAACTGTATTAACACATGCACAGTTTACCATTAAAGGCCGTATATCCAGCGGCAACGAACCTGTACAATCTGCAACTGTTTCGCTAGAAAGAGAAGGCAGTTTGCCAGTGCAGGTAGCAACCAGTGCAAATGGAAGCTATGAAATAACAACACGCTCCGGCGGCACCTACCAGCTCAATGTAAAGCATCTCAACTATCAGCCAAAGACAGTAGATGTAAACTTATCTGGCAGCGTTAATGAAGTGAACGTAGATGTTGAAAGAAGTGCTTATTTTCTACAACCGATAGAAGTGACTTCTATTCGCGCATCTGAAAGAGCTCCTTTCACCAAAACCAATATCAGCAAAGCTGAAATAGAAAAGCTTAACCTGGGCCAGGACCTGCCGTTTTTATTAAACCAAACTCCGGGCATTGTGGTTAATTCTGATGCAGGTAATGGTGTAGGATATACCGGCATGCGCATTCGTGGCAGCGATGCCACCCGCATCAATGTTACAATCAATGGTATTCCTTACAACGACCCTGAGAGCCAGGGTGTGTTCCTGGTAAATATGCCTGATTTCGCTTCCTCTGTTAATTCCATCCAGATACAACGTGGCGTAGGAACCAGCAGTAATGGTGCAGGCGCATTTGGGGCTACTTTGAACCTCAGCACCAATGAATTCAATCCTGCTGCTTATGGTGAATTCAACAACAGCTTTGGTTCGTTCAATACCCGTAAGCATACAATAAAAGCAGGCTCAGGATTGATCAATGATCATTTTACGGTAGATGCGAGGCTGAGTAAAATAACCAGCGATGGCTATATTGATCGCGCCTCTTCCGATCTTCAATCATTTTACTTCTCCACAGCATACATTGCTAAAAAATCATCTGTTCGCTTGAACATTTTTTCCGGCAATGAAAAAACCTACCAGGCATGGAACGGAGTAAGCGAAGACATGCTAAAGACCAATAGAAGGTTTAATTCAGCAGGTACTGCAAGACCTGGTTCTCCTTACGAAAATGAAACGGACAACTACCAGCAGGACCACTACCAGTTGTTCTTCAATCATTCCTTTACCGACAACCTTACTTTCAACACAGGATTGTTTTTGGTGAATGGCGAAGGCTACTACGAACAGTACAGGGCAAGACAAAGATTCTCTGCATTTGGTCTGCCTAATCCAATCATGAACGGAGCAGCTGTTACCAGGACAGATGCAATAAGAAGACTATGGCTGGATAATTCTTTCTATGGTCAGATAGCGTCTATCAATTACAAAAAAGGAGCAGACAATATAACTGTAGGCGGCGGATGGAATACATATGAAGGACAGCACTTCGGTACGGTTATATGGGCTGAAGTAGGCATTCCAAAAGATCACCGCTTTTACGATAACAAAGGCTTGAAAAAAGACGCTAACGTTTATGCTAAATGGCAACGTGCATTGAACAACCGTTGGGAACTATTTACTGACCTTCAATACCGTCATGTAACCTATACCGCCACTGGTTTTAGAAACAACCCAAATGTACCTGTAGATAGGAAGTTTGACTTTATTAATCCAAAAGCGGGTATATCGTATAGCCACAAGGGCTGGCAAGGCTACTTTAGCTATGCTGTAGGCACCAAAGAACCTAACCGTGAAGACTTTGAAGCCGGCATTGCCCGCCAACCAAACCCTGAAACACTGCATGATTTTGAATTGGGTATTGAGCGTAAAACGAGCACCTACAGCTATGGAGCTACAGCCTATTACATGCTGTACAAAAACCAGCTTATACTTACAGGACAGATAAATGATGTAGGCGCCTATACAAGGGTGAATATCCCTAATAGTTTCCGCACGGGAGTAGAGCTACAGGGTGCTGTTCGTATCAACCAATGGTTGCAAGCTTCGGCCAATGTTGCTATCAGCAAAAACAAGATCAATGAGTGGGATGAGTTCATAGATAATTATGACGCGAATGATCAGCAGGTAATAAAGCATTCTAATACTGACATCAGCTTTTCGCCTTCTGTAGTTAGTGCAAGTACCATTACCATTACTCCTATCAAGTTTGCAGAAATCAACTTACTGAGCAAGTACGTAAGCAGGCAATACCTGGATAATACTCAGAACGTTGCCCGCAGTCTTAATCCATATTTTGTCCAAGATGTAAGGTTGAGCTATACCATCAAAAACAAGTTGTTGTCTAATGTGCAGGTAATCGGCATGATCAACAACGTTTTCAACGAAATGTATGAAGCGAATGGATATACTTTCAGCTATATAGCAGGTGGCGCATTTACCACAGAAAACTTTTATTTCCCGATGGCTGGAACCAACTACATGGTTGGTCTCAACATCAGGTTGTAATTTCCCCCCAATCAATAAAAAAGGCCGGATATTCTCCGGCCTTTTTATATACTTGAAAGTTTGATATTACCTACCATACTTTGCTTCCCAATCCATTATTCCACCCGTTACATTCACTGTATTCTTAAAGCCCATATGCTCGAGCATTAGACACGCCATCTGGCTACGCTGGCCGCTACGGCAATAGCAGATCACTTCTTCCTCTTTCAGGTCTTCAATATCTTCTATGGCCATGTCTTGAATACGGCGCAACCTAAAGTGCGTGCCGCCAATATGAAAATCTGCACGTTCAGCATCTTCGCGAACATCTAGCAGGTTAATATTTTCTCCCGCATCTATACGGGCTTTCAGCTCTTCTACAGTAATATGATTCATAAGAAAGTAGTTTTAAGGTAATTCAGGAACATTTGCTTTTGTACTATCTACTACAGCCGGCGTGGTGCTTAGCCACAGGTCAATGTTCTGGCCAGGCTTTATACGGTTGTATTGCTTTTCACCAGGTACAACTTCGGTATACTGTGTTGGACTTTGGCGGTAAATAAATGCATTGGCAGTATCCGTCACATTCAGGTCAGGAACTATAGTATGATTGATATTCATGCTACGCAACAATGAACGTGCTTCTGAATAGCGCTTGTTGATAAGATCAGGTACAGAAAGCTCTGTATTTCCTACGCCATCACCCAATACAAAACTGATAGAACTTCCCATGAAGATCTTGGTTCCTGCTGCTATAGGTTCACCATTATATAGTTGTTCTAAAACCGCATTTTTAGCAATATCTGGCCTGAAGGTAGTATCGCCCATGTGCAGCCCCAGGTTCTCCAGGTACATTTCGGCATTGCGGATAGAAAAACCAACAAGATTAGGCATTTCTACAAGAGGCGGTTGTGCCCGGTTGATAGTTAAGTAAATGGTGCGGTTCACTTTTACTTGTGCGCCACCATCAGGCGTTTGCTTGATAACAGCAAGCTTAGGAAGCGTGTCTACATAGATACTATCCTGTATCTCTACTTCAAATCCCTGCGCTTCCAGTACCTGCCTTGCAGCATCTACATTCTTACCCACTACCGATGGAACATTGGCATACTGACCATGTTTAGTAAGGTAATCGAGCGAGCCAAAAAATAACAATACCAGCAAAGCCGACAAAATGAGCACCACCAAAATGTTTACCCAAAGTGGTCTATGCGTAAGGAATTTAAACACGTTATTGTTTTTCTATTGGTTGAAAATAATTTAATAATTGAAACATTCTTCTATAAGCGCTGTATAAAACTGCTTCATCGTCCAGCCCATTGCTCTTACCTGCTGCGGTACAATGCTGGCTTCACTTTGGCCAGGTACTGTATTTATCTCCAGCATATAAGGCACTGCCTTTTGCTCGTCGTAAATAAAATCTATCCTCACAATACCCCGGCAATCCAAAACCTGGTAAGCAAGTTTTGCATTCGCTCTTACTTTTTCAGCTATACTTTCATCAACCTGCGCCGGTGTTATCTCTTCACTCATACCAGCTACATATTTGGCCTCGTAATCAAAGAAATCTTTTTTGCTTATGATCTCGGTAATTGGCAATGTGATGATCTCTCCTTTGCTTTTGAATACACCAATGGTAAACTCTCTTCCTTTTATGAATTCTTCTACCAGCACCTGGTCATCTTCCTTGAAAGCCTTTTCCAGGGCGCCTTCCAGCTCATCAGCATTATTTACCTTGCTCATACCGATGCTGCTACCACCGTTATTTGGTTTTACAAAAACAGGAAGAGCAAGCTGCTGCAATATATAAGCGGGAGTAACGGGAGAATGCTTGAACAGGTGCAAACTTTTAGCAACAGCTATTCCACCAAAAGCAGCAACTGCTACAGTATATCGTTTATTAAAAGTAAGTGCAGAGGTAGCGGCATTACAACTGGTGTAAGGGATCTTCAGCAGGTCGAAGTAGCCTTGCAATTTTCCATCTTCGCCGGGCGTACCATGAATGCCTATAAGAACAGCATCAAAAGTGATCTTAGTTCCATCTACAGTTATGGAAAAATCATTTTTATCTACAGGTAAATCCTCACCATCGTGTTCGAACCACCAACCTGTAGGATGGATATCTATTTTGTAAACCTCGTATATATCAAGATCTATATTGTTTTCTATAGTGATGGCTGACTTGTAGCTGATAACAGCTTCTCCACTATAGCCGCCTGTAACAAAGGCGATTTTCTTTTTGCTCATGCTCTGGGTTTGCGGGGCAAAGAAAAGTAAAATTGGCAGTAGTTGATGAACTGGCTGCTGTTATAGTTTACAGAACAAACAAAAATGTCACTGCTATAGCAGTGACATTTCAATTAAGTATACATCAAACTATAAATTAACCTTGTGGAGTCTCCAACAACTTGAAGAACTGGTCGAGCTGTGGAAGTATAACAATGCGTGTACGCCTGTTAGCAGCTTTACCTTGTACAGTCTCATTGCTTTGAACCGGCATGTATTCACCACGGCCACCAGCTGTCATACGCTTAGGATCGATCCTGTATTGATTTTGCAGAATACGAACAACTGCCGTTGCACGCTTAGCACTCAGGTCCCAGTTGTCAACAATACAGCTGTTCTTGATTGGCACATTATCGGTATGGCCTTCTACTAAAAATTCGATATCAGGCTTGCTATTCAATACTTGCGCAACTTTACCCAGTACACCCAAAGCGCGATCTGTTACGTCGTAGCTTCCGCTTTTGAATAACAATTTATCAGAGATAGAAATATACACTGCACTCTTTTCTACTTTGATCTCGATATCTGTATCGTTGATATCGTTAAGCGCACTCTTCAGGTTCATTACCAACGCCATGTTCAGCGAGTCTTTGCGCGACATAGCACGTTGCAACTCCTGGATGTAATTATCCTTAGAACCAATGTTCTCTAAAGACTTACGAATACTTTCAGCCTGTGTGGTAGAAATTACAGAAAGATCTTTCAGTTGATTGATAACTGTGTTGTTATTCTCTTTCAGGAAAGCCACCTGCTTGCTCAGGTTATCGATCTCAAGTTCGTACTGTGCTTTGCGCCTGTTGGCAGCCTGCAGATTTGCTTCAGCCTCTTCACGGCATTTTTCCAGGTCCTTTTGGGTATTGATATAAAAAGTATTCAACTCCTGGAAACGTGCTTGCTCCTGCTGCATTTTCTTTTTGCTTACGCATGATGCCATAGAACCGGCAAAAGCTATTGCTACTACAACGTGTGTGATTTTCATGAATGGTAAGTTTAGTGAGTAAATGGTTTGCAACCAGTTGATTTGGATTCGGCCAAAGATAATAGTTACGAAATGGCAGAGAAGTGATATAAGGCAGCACAGCATTTTTTAATATTTCTATAAGTTATCGGTGGAAAACAAACTCAATGATCATACGATACTGCAATAGTTATTCACATATATAGGCTTTGAAGAGAAAGTATATGAAGACTAGTTATTATGCAACTTTATTCTTTTTGGCTTACATCTTATAAAAGAACCTAATCCGTACCTGCTATGGCAAAAATTTTCTTTGTCAGTATGCTACTATTGTGCTTACACAAAGTGAATGCGCAACATACTACTGCTACTGCATCAGCCAATATTATATCAGTAGTTGGCACTTCTAAAGAAGCTGAACTGAACTTTGGAAAGTTTAGCAGTAATAAACAACCTGGTGAAATCACTGTTACGCCTTTCAATCAAATCATTGTTCATGGAGGAGTAACTACGGGAAAAGATGTTCGTGCAGTGGAAGCGGCTAGCTTCAGGGTGTATGGCAGCACCAATGATCATGTTATAAGTCTACCGCAGGAATGCATGATTGTACGGGAAGATGGGCAGGAAGCAATGCTGATCTGTTCATTCAATATACATTCCGCTGCTGATCCTGCAACTCCTTACGATACACAGAAAGTATCTATTGGCGCTACGCTAAAAGTAAATCCCAACCAGGTGCCGGGCGTATACATACCCTCACAACCTTTTGAAGTAATGATCAATTATAACTGAAAGAAGAGCGCCTTTACCTTGTTTATCTTCTCAACTGCTGGCTTTGCTTTGTCTTCAAGATTTTCTTTTTCACTGGTATCTGCTGCATTTGCTGCTCCTCTGCTAGTACCATTACCACGACCAACAGTAGATTTTTTGGCTTGAATTTTTGGGGCACTTGTAGCAGAACGTCCATTAACACTACCGGCATTATCAATGGCAGCTTTGGCTTTTGTACGTAGTGGAATACGCTGTTGCTTTACCTCTTCCTCTACCGGCGGTTGAGCTACTGGTGTAGTTGGGGATTGAGGTTTTATTGTTCTGCTTGTATGGTTGCTGTTTTGTAATCCATTTCTTACAGAGGTTTCTGCTTGCTTATTCCTAACATCTTTTACAGGAGCAGTTGCCTGCTGTGATCTAACTCCCGGACCTGATGAAGTGATATTGACTTTTGCTTGCTTTCTGCCTGTTATAACACCAGGTGCATTAGAAGCTGCAGGTTGTGCCACTTCTTTATTTGCTTTAGCTGGAGCTGGTATAAAACCTACAATGGTATACTTAGGTTCTTTTACTACAGGCTTAGGTTTAGCTACTGTATCTTTCACAACAACAGGTGCAGGTGGTGGCACTATTATCACTGGTACTGGAGGAATAGTATCCCATGATGTGATGTTGAAATCGATACCATCTGCTATATCTCCATCTAAAGTTGGCTTGATGCTGAACGAATGCACCTGGGGGCAACAGAAGTTCAGCTTCGCCATTTGCTCCACATCAATAGCGGCAGAATAATCACCAGGCGACAGACCTAGGTAACTGAAGTAACCATCAGGTTCAGTAAGTGTTTTGGCTACCAGTGTAGTATCATTCTTGTAAATGTTCACAAACATTCTTCCTATACCAACTATACCACCGTTACGTTTCTTATCCAGGTAAACATTACCCGATACCTCACCTGCTATCAATATTGGTACTTCCACTAGTTTGAATAGATTTGGCTCTACAGTCACCTGTATGTTGGGCTTCTGTATCCGCCAGCTAATGTTATCAAAGCTGTTTGGATTACATTCTATCAGGTACTCTGTATATGGCTCCAGCCCCAGGATGGTAACTGATGTATCTTTGGTATTCTTCTCTACTCTTCCTCCATTTACATGAAGCTTAAGACCTGCCACTCTTGGTTCCCCTTTGTCGCGTTTCCCATTAGCGTTCAAGTCAATGAAAGGTATGACAGTAACGGCTCCTCTACCAACACTTGATTGTTCGCGGAAACGAACAACTTTGGTCTTATCATCAAAAAGTACACTACCACGAATGGTCTGCTGGTTGATCATGTCGTTGTTGAGCTTGCGAGACAGGATAGCCACCTGGGCAAAGGAAAAGTTGTATCGGAAGCCAAAAGAAAATGATGTTCCTGCTTCGGCCTGACCATGTTGATAAGCAAATGTAGCGAATGCATTTTTCGTCACCCTTTTCTCAAATTCTGTTCTGATGGAAGTGAATGCTTTTTCACGAAAATCGTAGCGGACTTGTGGAGAAAAACGAATGGCTGCAGGCAGTCTGAAATTAAGAGACAGGTTTGTGTTGATCCATGGCTTTAGATCCTGCGGCACAACGGCGGTAGTAGTAAGATTAGAACTGACACCTGCGACAACACCCGAAACTACCCATTCTCCCTGCATTTGTTGATGCTTTGGAAACACATGCTGAACAACTGCAAGTTTGGTAAAACCTGCAAATTTCTTTGTACGAAGCATGTATGAAAAGCCCGCTTTGCGCTCTTCAAAAAAGTTTACGTTAACTGCAGTTTGCCCCTTTTCATATTTCGTATAATCCAGTTCTAACTGGAAAGCTGAAGGCAAACGATAACTCAAATATCCTTTTGTTCGTACACCTGCCATGTGTTCTGCATTTACTAAAATGTTTTTGCCGAACCTGGCAGACACATTCACAAAAGGCATTACTGATCGAGGATAAACAGAGGACATATATTCTACACCTGCACCAACAGTTACACGCCTGGTAAAGCCATAATTGATATTTGCTCGTGAGAACTTTGTTCCCTTATCATCATCTACAATACCAGCCGAAAGATTATATTCCAGTTCATGAACAGGGAGAAAGTTGAAAGGAATATTGATGGTTTCTTCCCTTACACGCTCTTCACCATAAGGTCCATACGCACGGAGCGTTACTACTGTGTTTCCATAAACCAGTGGTACATCAAAACTGAAAAAGCCGGATGCATCCGACTTGGTGTAATTGATCAAAATATTGTTTACATATAACTCCACCGTCCATTCTGGCTCTATTGTATAGTTGAGACGATAACTACCAAACGACTTTCGATAGGTAGTTGGGGTATTGCTGATCTGTATACCATTTATTGGCGCGAATACAGTAGAAGTTGGTTGCGACATCACCCGCCCAATACTAAGTTGTTTGACCAGCTTACTCTGGTTATTTACCATTCGCCATCGGTAGAATTGTTGTCGCCTGTCTAAGCCATCACGATCACTATACCACAGCTGCACATTCGCTTCACCACCAAAGATGTTAGCGCCTGCGCTCAGGTTAAACCGGTTGAAACTACCTCTATGAGATTCTTGCATTCCATAGAAGCCGTAATCAAGCATTCCTAATCTAAAGGATCTGGGGCTTCTTGCTGCAACCGTATCTGCTGTCACTTTATTTTTTAACCATGCGATATTCTTGCGCATCTGCTCTTGCTGCATCTCGCGAATAGCTGGCAAATCAACTTTGGTATCAAGAGTAACTGCAAGGCTGCGGAAGTTAAAGTTGCAGGCAAGACCAAAGATCTCACCAAAATAATCAGAACGAAGATAGAGGTCAGATTCAGTACGTAAGAGGGTGTTTGGCTTCAGGTTGTAAACAACATCTTCATAGATGATGTGATTCATCTGCCTGTTGACCAGGTACCGAGACTTCGGATGGATAAAAAAACCGGATATAGAATCAAAATGGGGAGAAACATTATTCTTTAATCTCAGGAAATCAAATACTGCAGAAAAAGAAAGGAAGATGGTTTGACCCTGCACTACAGCAGGAATTTCTTTGTGTCCTATGCGTGGTACATGCATAGCAACAGATACCTCTTCATATTCGAAGTAGTTCTGTACCTGCGCCATTGCTTTATCCTGAAAGCAGCACATCATCAATATTAAGATGAAAAGCAGCTTCAGGTATGACATACGGATAACAGGCTTCAGCAAAATGTATGAAGGTGTACTGACCATTGAAGGCTTAAAGCTAAAAACATGTAAAAGTCCCCCTACCCTGCATGGCAGCGGACTTTGAGTGGAATAACGGAAACAGAGATTGGATATTGTATTATCGAAGATCTATTTCTTCACTTGCCAGTACTTTATTTTTAAGACCATCCTCAGTATAGGTTATCCTGATCTTACCACTACTTAGATCAGCGCCGGCAAACCTGTTCAATCGCACTTTTATTATGCGGGATGGGGTTGGTGTATAAACGGCTACTCCTTTTGCTTCGGCTATCCTGGTAGTTTTGCCATAAGGAGAAAAATGTTCTACTACAATGTCTCCATACACAGACATATTACCTGTACGATGAAAGGTGAAGCCAACAACCGGGATTGTGTCTTCCAATATACTCAATGAGATGTCAGACATTTTTATTTCGGAGGTAGATGTACCTACTCTAATGATAGCAGGAATAGAAATGCCAAATACAGGAACCAGTTTCACTGAAACACTTGAATCAGTTACAATTGCCGGATCACCCAATGGTTTGTCATTAGCCAATGCCCTGAAGTACAAGTGTGACCTGTATTCACCCGGAGCAAGTTCATTAGCCTTTATAAGTTGAACCTTTACTGTTTGTGCCTCATTGGGGGCAAGCGTTACAGTACGAGGAAATATCCGCAAATTTTTGTCTGCAAAGTTCTGCCCAGAATCCGGCTCAGTGATGTTTTCAAATTGGCCATCATGTTTCATCCTGATCTGAACAAAAGAGATTGCATAGGTTGCTGTATCGTTACCAATATTTGCAAGGTTCAGCTCATCCGAACGTTTTGAACCTTCAAAGACAATTCTCTTTGGAGTCACCAAAAGGTTTCCTTGAGCACTTGCTGAAGTGGATCCGAAACAAGAGATTAAAACCAGTAGTATGATGCACAAAAACTGGAGGCGTCTAGGGTAAAGAGTTGTCATAGAGGTAGTAATTACTAATGAACTAAAATACCCGGGCAAGTGGCAATTTTGCAACTTGCCCGGAATAAGTTTAGTTATAATTCACAGTAACTGTAAAAGGAGTAAGTGAAATGTAAGCACCTGCGGCTTGTGCAGGATCTACATTCAATGTAGCACCTACACGCACAACCTGAGTACCTGTACCACCCGCACTGCCAGAAAGCAAACCTGCACCTGTAGTGTTTGTTGGATCACTGGTGAAGTTATTAGCTGTCATGGTATTGCTACCGTTTTCTAATACTACTGAGGATGGAAGTGTAATTGAATAAGTCCTAGCTCCTTCACCCGAAACAGTAAATTGCGCAGCAGTCACAGTTCCCGCAACTGCAGGAAGCGTAACACCAGATGTCGCTGTACGGCCACCTGCAGGTGTCAATACTACAGTACCACCCGTAGATGCTTGAACTGCTACGTTGCCAAAATTCAAATCAACATTTTTGGTGATGCTGATCGGGTTGATAATATTTGCTGCAGCGGTAGCAGTTGCCGAAGCTTGTGCATTAACACCCGTTGAGAATGCGGCTAGAATCAATCCTAGTCCGACGACTTTTGTCATTTTGTTTTTCATTTGGATTTGTTTTTGTTTTTGTTTGGTTGATTGTTTGTTTTTGTGATGAATAAAACGCTTTAGTTATTAATTTATTTTTCTAAGTATTTAATTAATAAGATCTTAAAGTCATTCGAGGTTGAATGTCACGTAAAAAGTTCCGGTATAAGTTCCTGGTGGAGCTGTGGCCGTTGTTCCTACTGTTAAGGTTCCGCCTATATGCACCTGGGTACGGGTGGGTGGTATAGCTGTAGTGGTAAACATGGATGCAGGTGATGACTGGCCAATGGTCAGGGTCATACTACCTCCATTGCTACCGGTAAGGGTAGCATTGGGTCCATTCATAATTGAGACTACAGAACCTTGCGGCGCTTCTATTTCAAAGATTGCCGGCTGTGGCATTTGCAGGTTTAACGCTAACACAGTGCCTGTAGTGGTTCGCGAACCACTTGGCGACAAGATCACCGATCCGCCACTGGGCCCATTGGCAAATGAACCAAAATGCATGTCTTGCACTGAGTACACCGTCATCGCACCAGGGTCGCTAGGTAAACTATCTGTAGGAAATTGCGCATACGACACATAGGATAAAAAACTCAGCATGATCATCATTACCAGTTTTTTACCCTTACTCACCCGCTTCACCATATGGTTACCGCGCATCCTCATTTTACTAGCAGTAGCTGTCGCACTATCGGCTCTTTAGCATTTACAATTTGTACATAGTATACACCTGCCGCCAACTTGTTTGGCAGGTGCACAGGCATGGCTGCAGAAAGTCCATCGTACACAAAATTCTGCACGTAAACCTGCTGACCATAACTATTCACTAATGATAACGTATAGCTGCCCCTGTCTATTTTATTGAATGCAATATTTATTTGCTGACCCTGTACCGGGTTAGGAAAAATAGATATTGATGGCTGCTCTTTAGCAGGTCTTACCAATACTGCCCGGCTGTAGCTATACGTTCCATCTTTATTAATAGCTTTTACTTTGTAATACTTTTCTTTATCCAGTACAGTTACATCTATCCAACTATACCTGCCTCCTAGTGAAGGATTAGCTAGTACCTCGGCAGCCTTCGCAAAAGCTACTCCATCTGCTGAGCGTTCTACTTCATATTTTACTACTTCTGCTTCTGTGGCTACAGACCAATCCACTTTGCTTCCTGTGCCGCTTGCTGCAGCACTTACAGATGTAAATACCACCGGCAAAGTCACATCCTTCTTAAAGATGATCTTGAACCTGTCAGGAGCAGAAGAGGCTGCATCTGTAGTGATATTTACTACTATGATATTTGTATCAACCACCGATAGTGGCTGCACAGTGTTCAGGAATTTATCTTGCAGGTATGGCTTCACAACTGCTGTCTCCATTCCCTTAGTAAAAACTTCAAGTATATACTGCGCACGTGTAGTACGGAGGGTTTGCAAATGAACAGTATCGTCGGCTACCGGTTCCTGTCTTGTATGGATACTCAAATATTTTCCATCATTCACTACGCCAATAGCTTCTGAACTGTTCTGCATCTTGTGTGCATCGGCAGAACCCGGTACTATAGTTCCTGTTTTATCAAAAGCTACTAATGTACCATCTGTTAAAACTTTTGTTGTGCCGCTATAGTAGTAGAGATTAAGTGCTATCAAACTTAGATCTGCATCGCCGTTACTTCTAAAAGCATTCGGATTGTGGTTGCCAACTTTATCCTGCTCACGTATTTGCAACACAGGAGATGCACCACTTGTACGAACAAAGAATCCTTGTCCTGGCTGGATGTATTGATTGAGACCAATTGTGCCGGTGTAAGGAGCCACAAGCATGGTAGTACCTGCGGTGGTTACCGTTACGTATCCGCCTGTACCTGCCAGGTTTGGATCTATACCCCAATAAGTTCCTTCTATATTTGTTTTTGGCAAAGTAGCCCAATCTATAGGCGATGCAAACGGATTACCCAGCATCGTAAATCCATTCACGGTAGGATTAAGAGGTGTAGCTGATGATGTTGTATAAGTCTGGTCGCCTGTGGTAAGCGTACCGGTAGCACGAAGGATGGTCCACTTAGGATTTGAGGTAGACAATGTATTCGTCCTGTCGCCGTACACAAACATGAAGTAAGGAACGCCGGCTTTCAGTGGGGTCAACTTTGTATTCTTTCCATTGGCTGATGTATGACCAACAAAGCTGGAAGTAGCACCATTGTATGTAAATAATGACGTGTTGTTGGTTTGAATATCAAAACCATCAGCAGATGTTCCACCTGTAATAAAAGTGCCTATGTTAGGCGTTGTAGTGTTGCCCTGGTTTTGCCAGTTACCCCAGATGGATAATGCTTCCTGCCCTGGTGAAAGTGTATTAGCTGTGCTGGTGGTAACGCTACTTGTAATGATCCTGTATCTTCTCCTGCCGGGTATATATCTTTCTACTGTTACATTACCTACAATAGGCGTAGCCGCTGCCGATGTTATAGGCGCTACTCTTGCAGTAGCTGTAGCAGATGATTTAAGGGTAAGGAAACCACCTGTGTTAAAGGAGCCATTACTTACCGTCAGAACACCTGTTAAGTTTAGTGTTCCTGCCAATGCTACATTAGCTGAATTATTGATCGTAAGATTAAGAATGGTGTTGGCAGTAAAAACATTAGCAGGGATTGTTTGAGCAACAATGCTGTTCAGCTCCAATGTTCCTGCACTTGCCGTGAAATTGTTAGATGCTGTTATGATGCCACTAACTTGTATAGTTGCAGCTTGCACTACCAAGGAAGCGCCGCTGTTGATCGTCAGGTTTTGGCAAACCGCAGTACCTGTTGTTATTTCAGGGTGATGAGGCACAGCTGCTGGTATCACCACATCAGTAGATGACAATGGCACACCGGCTGTCCAGTTGGTAGAGGTGTACCAGTTCCTGCTGGTAGTTCCCGTCCATGAAGTAGTAGCTATTGGCTCTGCTACTGCAAAATCACCAAAAGAGGTAACAGCCGTGGCCTGTATAGAAGTAGCCAGAGGCGAAGCAATGGTCTGGGTTGCCCATGTAGAACCATTGTAACGCGTTACCCTGAAGTTAGCAGTATTGCTACCTGCATCAATATCAGTAGATACCCAGTTGAATGTGATGTTCGCATTGGAAAACACAATCCCGTTATTGGTAATGTTCCACCACCTGTTCACGCTCCTGTTAGAATTGAAATTAGATGAAGCCAGTTGCGGATGATCAGGCGTAAACACCCTTACCACCAGGTGCCCAACAGTAGTAACGTTGGCAAAAAACACATTGGCAGGCGTATAATTACTTGGTCCGCCAACTTCAAACAACCGCTCCTGGTTTGTGCCCGTAGCAGTAATATTTTTACGAAGATTACCATTTACCCAACCTGTATTTTGGCTGGCACCTGTTATACTGCCCGCAGCATTCAGTATGAATGTATTTGTTTGTATACGGCCACTTAAGAAGTTCAATGTACCGGCAACGGTGATGTTCGATCCTAGTACAGCAGTACCAGTCGCTTTATTCAGCGTCAGGTGCAGGAAGCCACCAGTTGACGTTATGGTTTGTGTGCCGGCACCGGCAAGCACTATACGGTTATTGGTACTGTCGTAAGAACCTCCGGTCATTGTCCAGTTACCCAACAAGGTATCAGTATAATTGCCTCCTTTAAAATTGCCTGCAGTGATGGTAAAGTTATTCAGGATCTTAAGATGACTGGCAGCGGTTTTATCACCTGAAGCCGACAACAAAAGGTTGCCATAAGACGTAGCAGCAGAAATATTTTGTGCTCCTCCTGCATATTCTACCGTACTCAATGTATCCAGTTCATAAGCTGAGAATACAGGCAATGAATTGGCGCCTCCTATTCGTAAGGTTCCTCCTTCCAAAATAGTTAGAACTCCTAAACCTATTGTACCATCCATTTCCTGGCTAATAGATAATCCTGCAGTATTAAATATACCCGTACGAACCTGGAGATTGGCCACAGTTGTCAGGGGTTTTGAAATGGTAGCAGTTATTCCACTGGCTTTTTCAATTGCCAGCTGCGACATAGGCAAAATTGTTGCTGAACCACCGATGATAGAAGGTTCGCTTCCTGTCATGGTAAGTACTCCAATAGAACCATCGTAAGTACCATTATTAGTAAAATTCCTGGCGACATTGAAGTCTGCTTTTGAGGCAATATTACCAGTAATGACAAGGTCATAAAATGTAGTGTTGGTACTACCATCCAATATGCCACTAGCAGAGGTAAGGGTAAAGGTGGATGTACCACCATCAAGGGTTCCATCACTGCTAAAATTCCCTCCTACTGTATAAGACCTGGCGCCAGCATTGAACCGTCCATTATTGTAGATAAGGAAGTTTCCCTGCACATTCCATCCAACAGTAGTGGTAACACCTACTGTATTGGAAATAACAACATTGGTAAGTGTGGTAGGTGTGCCCGCAACAGTAAGCGCTGCAGTTCCACCAAATTGAACCGTACCTGTACTGCTAAAATTTGTACCGGAAAGGGTTATTGTTCTTGCAACTGATGGGTTGAAGATCAATTCTCCTGAACTGGTAACGGTACCGTTATTGGTAAATGCACCGCTGATGGTATGAGTAGATGCACCTCCATTGAAGATACCTCCGCTGTTTACATTAAAAGCCACCAGTACCCGCCAATTAACACTCGGGTTTACACCCGCAGTATTGTTGATATTCAGCGTAGCAAATAACGGTGAACTGGAAGAATTGAAGACAGGTGAAACATTTCCATTGAAATTGATAACACCTGTGGACGTAGAAACAAGTGCACCGATCAACCGGATGTTTTGTACAACGGTACCGGTAAAAGTTGTAACACCACTACTCACGAGGACACCACTATTGATCATGTCGCCGCGTACGGTTGCAGTGCCTGCGCCTGCATTCAGAGTGCCTGTAGAAGTAACATTCAGCAGCGAGTTGATAGTAACGTCAGAACCGGTAATAGTATAGTTTCCGAAGATCGTGATCCTGTTGAATGTTGTATTTCCACTTATGGTATTACCTGTTCCCATAAACTGTACAGCACCTGTTTCCGGTACAAATGTGCCGTTGTTCATCCAGTTGCCCGACAGGTTGATTGAGAAGCTGCTTGAGTTAAATGTAGCACCACTGTTGATGGTAAGATTACCAGCGACAGTAGCTGTACCGATAAGTGTTTTTGGAGTGGCACCGCCGTTGCTAAACACAAGGTTTCCATAAGTAATACCAAGGACTGTCTGGTTGCCTGTGCCGAGGTAAGTAACTGTACTTGCCGGGGCAATAGCATAGGTAGAATAGTTTCTTGGGAAGTTGTTCTCTGCAGCTACTGATAGTGTAGCACCTGCAGCCAATGTAAATCTTCCTCCCAACGTGGTACGATTGGTAGTATAAGGACCAAGCGCAATATTACCAGCCAGGATGGAGAAGTCACCGTACACGTCGATGTTGCCGGTGAACAGCGCATTCCCTGTAGGCTTGTTGATTGCAAGATTATAGAATGTAGCCAGTGAAATAGATTGTGCGCCTGTACCATTGAACTCGATGGTACTGCTACCAGGAATGAAGATCCCTGTATTGGTAAGGCTTCCACCAATATAGATGGTAATAGCGCCACAACGTATATTGGCAGATTGGTTGATCAACAAATCGCGTCCGATAACCAGATTTGCATTTACCTCTAGTTCTCCACCAGAAATAACTATATCATTTACAACAGAAAGTGGTGCCGTTATATTGGCCACACCTGTTGTTTTGTTGATAACAAGATTATTATAGTTAACCCCACCTATCCATTGAGCATCGGTACCATTGTAATGCACGGTGCTGCTGCCTGCTGAAAACGTGCCGCTGAAATATTCATAGTCCTCTCCAATGTACAAATTACCAGCACCTGTATAAGTAAGATTGGCACCACCTGATTGTGTGAGCGAACCGGCGATGGTAATATTACCTGTAGAAACCACAACATCTATAGCATTGCCAGTAGTACCGTTGCTCAGGTTCAGGTTACCAAGTATGTTGATAGATCGTGCACCAACATTTATTGTATGACGACGTGCTGTTGTCCATTTACCACCAATGTTCCCAATCACCTGCAGGCTACCGCCAGTTCCCATGGTAAGTGTAGCAGATGTAAAACTGCCAAACTCAATGTTACGTGCACTAGCCGCAGTAGTAATGGTAGGATGATGCGTAAAAGCAGCCTGCCCTATTTGCACCACATCGTTAGCGGTAGGTGTAGATCCCGGTACTCCCTGGATGATCGTCCAGTTGGCCGCATTGTGCCATTCCGTACTTACTGATCCATTCCACCTAAGTACGTTAGGAATATTTGCCAGCGTCCATCGCTTTACCAGGTTGGTAATACCTGCCAACTCTACAAAATTGGACGTAGCATTGAAAGCAGTCTTACCATTCGATTCCCACTCTGTGCCATTGAAGCTCCACAATACAAGCGCTGATTCTGTGTTACCATTTAGCTCACCATCTTCATAGTGTAAACGCAATGTAGCATTGTAAGTACCGCTTGGTATAGCAATGGCATATTCACGATTGATAGAACTACCAAAATCAAAATCCGGAACCGAGGCCACTTTTACAGATACGGTCACCGAAGTAACAGAAGCAAGTGAAGCAAAATTAATGGTGTTATCAGGATGGGCAAAAGCATAAGAAACACCTGCAGAAAATGCATGCAGCCTGCGGATATTACCAAGTATTGTTCCGGAGCCATTACGGGTAGTGGTGATGGTAATGGTATTGGTATTGGTGCGCATTCTTCCATTGGTCATATTCACAATAGAAGCATTCACATTGCTAAGCAAGGTGAGTACATTCACCGATGTTGTCTTATTGAGCGTAAGGATATTGAAAGTAGTAGCTCCCGTAAGTGTCACATCAGAAGCACCCATGAATTGAACTGTACTGGTGCCTGCCGTAAACGAACCATTGTTTACCAAGTGGCTATTGAGCGTATGGGTAAATGTAGAAGCGTCAAAAGTAGTATTGGTGCCTATGGTGAAAACGCCGTTGGTGGTGATGTTACCACCGGCTGTTTTGGTATTACCATTGCTCAGCAATAGCTGGTGATAAGTAGTAGAAGGAATCACCTGGTTAACCGTACCATTGAAGTGAACTGTGTTAGGAATAGCAGACGTAACATTCAATGTACCGGCAGTGATGGTGAAAGTATTAGAAACACCCAACACAGAATTGGTAGAAAGGATAAGCGTGGTAGCATGTAGCACTACGTTGAACAGGTTGGCCGTACCGTTAAGTGTAGCCGACCCGGTAAAGGTGGCGGTGCCTGCTGTTGCCAGGAAACTACCGGAAATGTCCAATGCGTTTGAAACAGAAAAACTAGATGCTGTAGTAACTGTGCCTGGTATCAACAAGCCATGGAAGGCCATCGTTCCGCTACCGCTAATGGTTTTAGAAGCACCTGTCATGCTGATGTTTCCAGCAGATGCAGATAAACTTCCTGCTACGGACAGGTTGTCTCTAACAGTGAACGTACTGGTGGTAGTAACGGTGCCTGGAACAGAAAGATTTCCCAGGATTATACCTGAACCGATAATCGTTTTGCCGGCTCCCGTCATCGTCAGCAAGTTACCCGGCAGGTGCCTGAAACTTCCTTCTCCTGTTGTTTCCAGGTTACCGGCTACAGTAAGTAAGGCAGAAGTAGCTGTTATGTCAGAAGCGCGAAAAGATATGTTGTTGAAATTATGAGTACCGGTGCCTGATATGGTACTACCGGCTCCTGTATAGAAAACTGTCCCGGTGCTCCCGTTAAAGGTTCCGTTATTTACCCAGTTACCACCTACTCCTATGGTCATAGAGCTACCGTCAAACGTGGTGGAGGCGCCAATATTTACACTACCTAGTATATTAATATTAGAAGCTGCTGTATAACTCACACTGGAACCACTGCCCACGCTGCTGGTAAGATTGCCGGCAATTGTAAATGAAATGGCTGGTAAAGTTTTGATAGTTGCTCCTGAAGAGCTGGTAAAAGTAAGGTTGCCATATGTTTGAGGCGAAACCACCTGCGGGCCCGTTCCATAATACAATACGGTGCTGGTGATGCTAAGGGAAACAGTTGCAAAATTGGCAGGGAAAGCAGTAGTTCCGCTGGTACCGCCTGCTATGTGCAAAGAAGCGCCATTAGCTACGCTTAACGTGCCTCCTGCTGTACTTGTACCTCGATTGGCTGTAAAGGTTCGCAGATCAAGTATACCAGATAGAACGTAAATATTACCAATAGAAGAACTTGCGGATTGTAAAGCGTTAAGAGCCGTGGTTATAGATTTTGTACCTGCGCCACTAATGATCAAAGAGCTGTACGTAAAGTTGCTAATGGTTTGATCTGCCTGCGCGCTATACTCCACACCACTACCTGCTTGTAATACTGGATTGGCGCTGTAATTGGTGGAGTAGACATTCGCATTCACTTTTAAAATTCCACCATCTGTCACACTCACACTTCCGGTATACCTGGGATGAGTTGCTTCATCAGGTATCAATGTACCGGAAACAGTAAGACCATTTTGGGTACTAAAATTTGTACTGAATGTAACCACCGCTCCGGCATTGATGGTTGTGTTTTTAAATTGGGTAGCTGCCGTTCCACCTATCACCTGTGCAGTACCTGCAAAAGCTTCGTACGATCTGGGGTGGTAAGTATAAGAGCCGCCATTATTGATCCAGTTACCAGTGATGGTAAGCGTTCCTTTTGCCATATCCAATGTACCATTTGGTTCTATGGTCACATTGTGAACTGTACGAGACTTGAAACTTACTACAGCATTTCTAACGCCACCTACGGTTACACTTCTAAAAGTAGCGGTGGCCGGTATGGTAGGTTGAGAAAAGCCAATGAAATTAGCATCACCTACTATTATATCCATAGTGCTGGTAGGAATGCCATTCGTCCAGTTGTACGTTCTTGCCCAGTTTCTATCATGACCGATCCAGCTGGTAGTTTGCGCTAAACCTGCCACTGAGAATGCCATAAACAGCAATGCCAGCATCCACCTTTTTGTGCATGCCTGCATAAATCCTTTTTGACAGATTGAGAACCTATTCATATTCATCAGCGCCGGCAGTACCGACTGCGGTGTTTCTTTATAAAATGCTTTTCTGTTTCTTATATATTCTCCTTTTGTGGCACAACACCACTTAATGTTGATCTTACGTTACAATAGATTCAATAACAACGGACGATGTGGCGAATTATTGTGTGTAGGAGAAATTATCCAGTTGAAATCAGCGATTCTGCAACATGAGAGGTTTTATACTTAATGCAGTAATCAAGGATGCTAGAAAGGGTGTGTTGAATTTTCTCATGAATATTATGGATTGAATTAATGGGCACAAACATCAGAACTATTTGAAAACCTTTACATTAAAAGATAATTAACCAGTTATAGAAGGAAGCCTGCCTAATATGCCACCCGTTTTCAAAATTTGTGCAGAAACTAAATAGTAGGTAGAAATATATGTTCAATGCAGATAATCAATTAAATGATTGGATTCTGCATAATATCCTAACCAGGAATATTTTCCCAAATAAAAATTACACTCCCAATTTTGGAAGCAGTATTATTTGACGTAAGAGGCAATTCATTGAGATTTAATATCTTCTTTATCGAAAACATTTTTCTCAGCCTCTATTGTAGCATCTATAAAATATTTAATAATACCTAAGCAGCATTCTCCTTACATTTAGCCTCTACTAGACAGACATTCTTAAACGACTGCAATGAAACCAACCTTATACTTATTCTTCGCCATTTTCTTATCACCATTATTTGCTAAGGCTAATTGTACCTTACCTATTTCAGAAGCTTCCAAACATGTTGGAGACAGGGTAAGCATCTGTGGCAGGATTACCGGAAGCAAAGCACCGGCAACCAATGCGGCTAAAACTACTTATGTACAATTGGACCAGGGAAATTCATCCACTATACAAATTGTTATCAGGATGGAAGACCGTAAACATTTTTCCTATAAACCAGAAGAATACCTGTACCAGAAACAAGTATGTGTAACGGGTATAATAGCTGAAAATAATGGCAGGACAGAAATACTGGTAAAACGCCCTGAAGAAATAAAATTTGAAGAAGATGGCAGCAGCGAGATCAGGTCGATGGACCTGGATGGCTTCAACAGGTTTTTTGGCAATGAAGACGAATAGATGACAACTTATTTTGATAACATTAGAGCACCTGCCACCAGGTGCTTTTTTATTGTGCACAACTAAAGCTATGATTGCCCCGTGGATGTGCAGCAAGGCATATCTTTACGGGCAATAGTAATACTTGTCATACATGTTAAAGATTGGTGTTTTTGGCGTTGGCCACCTGGGAAAATTTCACCTGAACAACTGGAAAGAAATAGAAGGCGTAAAGCTGGTTGGCTTTTACGATCCATCAGATGCTCCTGCAAAGGAAGTGGCAGAAACTTATGACCTAAAGCGATATACTGATATTGATAAACTGCTGGATGCATGTGATGCAGTTGACATCATTGCGCCTACCAATCATCATTTTGCACTGTGTGAAAAAGCTATTCGAAAAGGAAAACATGTATTTGTAGAGAAGCCACTGGCCAATACTATTGAGGAAGGTCGCCTGCTGGTAAATATGGCCAAAGAAGCCAATATAAAAATGCAGGTAGGTCATGTGGAAAGGTTCAATCCAGCTTACCTGGCAATAAAGGATATGGATCCTAATCCAATGTTTATAGAAGTGCACAGGCTGGCGCAGTTTAACCCGCGTGGCACCGAAGTAAGCGTGATACTGGACCTAATGATACACGACATCGATATCATACTTAGCCTGGTAAAAAGCGGCGTAAAGAATATTTCTGCCAGTGGTGTAGCTGTAATGACAGACACGCCTGACATTGCAAACGTGCGTATGGAATTTAATAACGGGTGTGTAGCCAATCTTACCAGCAGCCGCATTAGCATGAAGAAAATGCGCAAGCTGCGGATGTTCCAAAAAGATAGTTATATCAGCATCGATTTTTTAGAAAGGAAAGCCGAAGTGATACAACTTGGAAAACCAGCGGATGGCGAACATTTTTCATTTGACATAGAAACAGGCAGCGGTAAAAAAACCATTTCAGTTTTAAATCCTGCAATTACACAACAAAATGCAATTAAAGTAGAACTCGAAGCTTTTGTGAATGCAATCAAGAACAATACTCCAACTGTAGTTAGTGAAATAGATGGGTTCCTTGCTATGGAGGTAGCTCACCAGATATTAGAAAAGATCAGCAGTTCGCGCATACACAGCAAGTAGTTGATGAAGTCGTTTAAACCATTGCACATAAACTGGTATGTATTAAGCGATGCATTGGCTTCTGCAATTGCCTGGTGGTTATTTGCACTGGTAAGAAGGCATTTACTGAATGAGCAGCCTGCTTCTTTGCTGGAACTCAGAAATGATGCAGCCTTACAGGTGTCCATCTGGCTGGTTCCTATTTTTTGGGTATCGTTGTTTTTGCTTACAGGCTCGTACCGGCAGTCGCTTTACCAAAAGTCAAGATTAAATGAACTGACAAACACTTTTATCATCTGCCTGGTCGGGTGCATCTTTCTTTTCTTTTTGCTCATTTTAAATGATCATGCTGAAACGTACCGCTACTTCTATAGCTCTTTCTTCAGCTTTCTTGGACTGCAGTTCTTCGTTACTTTTTTAGGACGGGCTTTAGTACTGGGACGCGCAAAAGCGCATATACTTTCTGGCAAATACCGGATTAATACGCTTATCATCGGCAACAATGCAATGGCAGTTCGTGTATACCGCGAGGTGCAAAAGAATTTTGAAGGCCTCGGCTATTTCATCCATGGATATGTTGCTACCGCTTCCAATACAAAGAATGGCTTGAGCAAATACTTAAAGAAACTTGGCTCAACAGATGAACTGGAAGATGTTTTACGCAAGCATGAAATAAAGCTTGTGATCATTTGCCTGGAAACAGATGAAGCGGCAACAACCGAACATCTAGTAAAAAGGCTGAGCGAGTTGGATGTAGATATCAAACTATCGCCAAACACATTGGATATACTTACTGGTTCAGTAAAAGCAACCAATGTGATGGGTGCTTTGTTGGTTGATATTTATACAGGGCTTATTCCTGTATGGCAACAGAATATAAAACGACTGTTAGATGTTGTTTTTTCAATTCTCGGTCTTATCCTGCTAAGCCCACTGTACCTGTTTATTTTTATAAGAACTGCACTATCATCTAAAGGGCCGATCATTTACAGCCAGGAAAGAATCGGCTACAAAGGCCGGCCATTTAAGATATACAAGTTTAGAAGTATGTATATAGATGCAGAGAATGATGGTCCTGCCCTCTCGTCAGATCATGATCCACGGATAACGGCCTGGGGAAAGGTGATGCGAAAGTGGCGCCTGGATGAGCTTCCGCAACTGTTTAATATACTGGTGGGCGACATGAGCCTTGTAGGGCCCAGGCCGGAAAGAAAATTTTACATTGACCAGGTCAGCAAGGTAAACCCTTACTACAATTACCTGCTAAAAGTAAAACCCGGGCTCACTTCCTGGGGAATGGTCCAATTTGGCTATGCATCTACCGTAGAAGAAATGGCGGAGCGCATGCAATACGATCTTGTATATATAGAAAACGTGTCGTTACTGCTCGACTTCAAAATAATGATACATACATTGCGCATCATATTTATGGGTAAGGGAAAGTAGGAGGTTTGAAGTTTAAGGTTTAAGGTTTGATGTTTGGTGTTTTGTGTTTGATGTTTGATGTTGGTATGGCTGATGTTGGTATGGCTGATGAATGATTTGGATGGTTGATAAGATGTTTTCACCTCGTACTTCGCACCTCGTACCTCGTACCTGGTATTTCGTACCTATACCACAATTGATTTTAAAAGCTTATTTGTGAATAAACTATTTCTTTTTCTATGCTGTTTCGTATTGGCTTCAACAGCCTTTGCCCAGCAAAAATATTGGCAACAGGAAGTGAATGTTACCATTTCTGTTTCATTGAACGACCAGGATCACTCGCTGGATGCGTTTGAAACAATAGAGTACATCAATCGTTCTCCGGATACACTTCATTTCATCTGGTTTCACTTGTGGCCGAACGCTTACAAAAACGATCGTACAGCATTTAATGATCAGCTCCTGAAGATGGGCAGAACAGATTTCTATTTCTCTAAACCTGAAGCAAGAGGTTACATCAACAAACTAGATTTTAAAGCAGATGGACAAACCATACGTATGGAAGAAGACGCTGCTCATATAGATATTGTAAAACTGTGGCTGCCGAAACCTCTACTACCTAGAGCCAAAACCATCATTACTTCTCCTTTTCATGTAAAACTGCCTTACAACTTTTCGAGAGGTGGACATATAGGCAATGACTACCAGGTAACGCAATGGTTTCCTAAACCTGCAGTATATGATAGAAAAGGCTGGCACCCGATGCCTTACCTGGACCAGGGAGAATTCTACAGCGAGTTTGGAACTTATGATGTGGAGATAACAGCACCCGCTGCTTATGTTGTTGGTGCAACCGGCATTCTTCAAGATGGGAATACACTCTCGGCTATTAAAAAGAATGGTAAACACAACATTGAAGGCGCTAAAAAAACCTGGCATTTCAAGCAGGACCGGGTACATGATTTTGCATGGTTTGCTTCTAAAGATTTCATAGTTGATCATGACACCACCATGCTTGCTTCAGGTAAAGTAGTGGATGTATTTACTTACCATAAAAACAACCACAAAGGTTATAAGCAAGCCGTTAAATACACCAAGGCTGGTTTGCATCACTACAGCATACATGTAGGTGAATATCCTTATTTAGTTGCCAGTGTTGTGCAGGGAGATGAGAACCAGGCAAGCGGCGGTATGGAGTACCCTACCATCACACTTATCACTACCAGCGATTCAGGACAAAATTTTGATGCGACTATCGTACACGAGATTGGCCACAACTGGTTTTATGGTGTGCTGGCAAGCAATGAACGGCAGCATCCGTGGATGGATGAAGGCATGAATACTTTTTACCAAAAACGGTATGAACTTCAGAAGTACGGCACCTATGGCTTTTTGCAAGCTGTACCTGCTAACCTGCGCAAGAAGCTACCTGACGATGAAGAGAAATGGTTGCTGAATATCATGGCTAAAATTCATAAAGACCAACCAATAGAAACGCCGTCCACCAAATTCAACCATGTGAACTATGGACTGGTTGCCTACTACAAAGCAAGCCGCTGGATGAAGAAACTGGAAGATGAATTAGGTACAGCTCTTTTTGATAGCTGCATGCGCCAATACTACCGCGAGTGGAGTTTCAGGCATCCTTACCCGGAAGATTTTAAGTGGAGTATGGAGAAGAACAGTGGCAAAGACCTTAACCATATTTTCATTGAATTGCATAACAGCGGTTCACTTTCTTATCATGATCACCTTGAGAAGAAAAAGTTGAAGCCATCTTTCTTATTCAACTTCAAAGACACTGAAAAGTACAACTACTTGAATATAGCACCTGCTATAGGTTTCAACGCTTATGATAAAATGATGCTGGGTGCCTTGGTACATAATTATACATTACCACCTACCAACTTCCAGTTTATAGCAGGAGCTATGTACGCTACAGGGTCATCAGCATTAAATGGATTTGGCCGTGCTGGTTATACCAAGTATGCCCGCGGGTATAAATTAGAAGGTGCTGTTAGTTACATCAACTTTACGCAAAATCAATTTCCGCAAGACGATCCTTCCATTCATTTAGGTATGCGGCGCATTGTGCCATCACTTGAACTTACTAAGTACGATAAGGATGCTACATCTACGCGCAGGTATTCAGCACACTGGCAAACCTTCCTGATAAAAGAAGACCAGTTAGATTTTAGAACAGAGCAAACACCCGCAGGACCTATAGATGTTATCGATAAAAAAAGCAACGACAGGTATGTGAACCGGCTTTCATTATCTATAAGCGACAACAGGATTTTATATCCATATTCCTTCACGCTTTCTACTGACCAAGGTGAAGGTTTTGTAAGAACAGGACTTACTGGTAAATATTTTTTCAATTATGCCGATGGTAAGTCGGGCATATCAGCCAGGTTGTTTGCCGGTAAATTTTTTTATACAGTTCCCAGGACATTTCTTACAAGATTTCAGAACGATCGTTATGCACTTAACATGACCGGGCCTGTAGGAAGAGAAGATTATACCTATAGCAACTACTATATTGGCCGCAACAAATTTGAAGGCACTGGCTGGATGAGCCAGCAGATAATGGAGCGTGATGGCTTTTTTAAAATAAGAACACAGCAAAGAGAAATCGGCAGCAGCGATGATTGGCTGATGGCACTGAACATTGTAACAGACCTGCCAGGTAAATACAACCCATTGAGTGTACTTCCTATCAAGATACCGCTGAAGATATTTGTAGATATTGGCACATACGCCGATGCATGGCAGGAAGAATCTTCAACTGGTCGTTTTATGTACGATGCAGGTTTACAGGTACCGCTTTTCAATTCGTTGGTAAACATCTACATTCCTATTCTGTACAGCAGCGCTTTCAGAGACTATGTACAAAGTATAACCGCAGAAAAGAAATTTGCCCGTACCATCTCCTTCAATATAGACATTGACAAACTGCAGGTAAAGAACCTTGTAAAAAACTTTCCGCTGTAAGCATGAGCATGCCTATCCGCTATTGCAAGAACCACGAGATAGATAAAACCAAGTGGGATAAATGCATTTCGGATGCAAGCAATGGCCTGGTTTACGCTTATTCCTTTTGCCTCGATGCACTATGCACATGGGATGCGCTGGTGTACAATGATTATGAAGTTGTAATGCCATTACCTTACCGGAGCAAGTGGGGGTTTAAATATGTTTACCAGCTTCCTTTTATTCAGCGGCTGGGAGTGTTTGGAGCCACCACTCCACAACAAGTGGATGCAATGTACACAGCGGTTACAAAGCATTTTCGCTTCATCCATTACAATACAGATCAACAGCCGGCTAATAAAGATTTTAAACTGGTAAAGCATATCAACTATGTCATTAACCTGCATACTAGCCTTCATACTATCCGGGCAAATATTTCTAAAGAATGTTTGAAGAATATCAGGAAAGCAACTCAACGCAGTTGCAATCTATCTACTGGTGTTGCTGCTGAGCAGGTAATAGATCTTTATCGCAAAGCATATGATCATCTTCATCCTACTGTTACCAATAAAGATTATGACCAGTTTTTATTGCTAACAAAAAAAGCCATTGCAACAGGGTTTGCAGAAACATTTGCAATAAAAGATGAGACAGGTGAAATTGTATTTGCTGCAGCTTTACTTAAGGATCATAGGAGACTTTATTATGTAATAGGTGCGCCTACTGAAAAAGGGCGACAACTTCGCGCTACCTATTTCTTCATCAATAGCATTATTGAAAAATATGCAGGCAGCAATTTGCTGCTTGATCTTGAAGGTTCCGACATTCCCAACGTGGCTGCATTCTATCAACGCTTTGGGCCTGCGGCAGAAGAATATTACGAGGTAAAATATAACAACCTCCCCTTCCCTATCAACCTGCTTAAGTAATTCTTTTATCTAGTATAGCCTCCGCAATCAACAGGTCAAGTGGCCTTGTTATTTTGATATTACTTTCTTCACCATTGATTAAATGTGTGGTAACATCATTGGCTTCTACTACTGTTGCTTCATCGGTAAAAGCATCATTATAAGGTTGCTCAAAAGCTGGCAATAAAACTGACGAAAGAAAAGTTTGAGGTGTTTGTATGATCCGAACTTTGTTCCTGTCCATTACGTAATGATGGGATGCTTCAGCAATGCGAATACTGTCCGTAGCAGCTATTGCAGGTATAGCACTTCCTTTATCAAGAGCCTGCTCATAACATTGTTTAATAAGTTCGTGCGATACCATACAACGCACGCCATCGTGCACAAAAACTACAGAAGGATCTGTTACATGTGCCAGTCCATTTTTTACAGATTGAAAGCGGCTATCACCACCTTGAACAATGGTAACACGATCATGCAACTTCATTGACTGAACGATCGCTTCACCTTCCTGTACATGATTTTGCGGAAGAACAAGAATAACATGTAGGTCTTCAAAAACCTGTAAAAATGCTTGCAGCGTATATGAGATAACAGGCTTGCCTTTAAGCAACAGAAATTGTTTAGGAACAGCCCCTCCCATTCTTACCCCCGATCCGCCAGCAACAATTACAGCATATTTTTTCATGGTTACAAAGATGCTGTTAAAAACAATTCATGGAATTCAATGTTTAAGTAAAAACTAAGCAAACCCGGGGCATGATTTGTTTACTTCGTATGAATATGCGTTACCTCATTTTTCTCTTACTACCATTTGCTTTAGGCTGTGCAAAGCGTGAAGCGCAACAACCCAATGTTGTGCTTGCCATACAAGAGATGGGTGACCTGGCTACTGTAGAATATACTATTACCAAGATCATCAAAGCAAACGACAATAAAACGTGGTATAAGCCAGGTGACAGGAAGATATTAATGACAGCCGAAGCAGTTATTAAAGCCGGAGTTGACCTTACCAGCATTACCGAAAACAACATCCGTGTAGATGGGAAAAACATCACCCTTACTTTACCGCCGCCAAAAGTTGTTAGCATAAGCATGCCTCCTGAAAAAATACAACTTGCTTACCAGGAAGTAGGCACTTTTAGAAGCGAATACTCTACCAAAGAACGTGATGCCCTGGTCACACAAGCCGAACAACAAATCAAGAAAAGCATTGACTCATTAGGTATTCTTAACCAGGCACGATCTAATACAGCCACACTTATGCATAACCTGCTAAAACAACTTGGCTTCGAAAACATCACCATCAATCAATCGGGTGCTATTCAAAAGGATGTCCTTCTATGAAAATGAGTTTTAAAAATATTGTGCTCCTGCTGGTGGTTTTAGCTGTAGGTTTCTTCATATACAAAATGAGATCCGGCTCTTCGCTTTCTGGTTTATTCACAGCTAAACCAGTGGTAATTGATGAAACACCTATTCTCATAAAAGACATCAAAGCTATAGGTCAGCTTGTAACAATTGTGGTAAGCGACGAAGTAGTTGTGTCGTCTGTTGTACCTACCAAAGGCTCTGCTTTTGTAAATGTTTTCAATAAGATCACGCACGTAAACATTTTGCCATCTGCTGATAAGCAACTGGTGCTTATTGGCAAAGGCAAGGTAATGGCCGGAACAGACTTTAGCAGAATTGATAGCATGCATGTAAAAGTAACAGGCGACACGGCAACCATTGTTTTACCAAAGGCTACCGTTACAGATGCCATTCTTAATCCGTCAGATTTTGAAGTGTTTGAAGAAAGTGGCAGGTGGAGCAATGAAGAAGTAAACCAGGTAAAGATTTCTGCAAGGCAAAAGATGATCGATCGTGCAATTGCCAACAACATTCTTGAGAAGGCAAATAATAAAGCACGTGGCATTATGGAGCAGTTCCTGCAATCAGCAGGATTCAAGGTTGTGCAGGTTTCTATACAGTGATCAACTAATGACTACCACTTATCCTAGCCATCCACCACTATTCATCAGTAAAAGCATTACTGGCACCAACCACATTTTTATGTTATTGCAACAGCAATAGAAACAGAGTTCTTTTGTATCGTCATCCAAAACAATAACGGCTTTAGGTTTTAAAATTTCCAGCTATGCGATACAATAAACTTCAGCAAGTACAGGTTGCTTTAAGATCATCTTTACTTCATACATGTGTTTCTATTGAGCTTTCATCGGCCACTGCATACCAGCAGCTACATGATGTTTTGCAAAAAACTGTTCAGCAAATAAAGATGGAAGAACAATTGATCTTTCCATTGATCTTCGATTATGAACCTTCTGTTTGGGATGTGTTTACCAGGCAACACCACAAGCTGATGAACCAGGTAAGACATTTACAAAGCCTGCTGCACGAGCTTTCCATACTTGGTGCTGATGCAGACGGAGAAATATTTTCTGACATCCAACAGGCATTTGAATATTTCATGTCCGTTTCTTTTCAGCATATGGATGAAGAGGAAGAAGTGCTGAACGAGATCTTATGGCGCTATTACAATGACGACGAACTTATGCGCCTGGGCAAGGAACAGGAAAGCATGGTAAGTTTCCTTCAACAATACAATGCGCCCAAAACGCTTCAGCCAGCAACTGCTGCGTAAGTGAAATTGACTTGTACAAAAGCTTTAGGAAATACATCGCTCCACTCTAATAGAATGTTGCATTTCTCATTATTTATTACAACCTGCTACCTTCAATTACGCATTACGGCTCAATCCCCACCGGTTTGGCAGCGCGGCAAAGTAATTGCGTTATTAGCAGGAAGAATAAATAATGAGAAATGCAAAGTCTTAGCTCGATAGAATTTAAAAAAGAATTTACTGAACACTTTGATGGTGATGACAGCGGTGACCTGAGGCCACGTCAAACACCGGGGATGCTTTACAGCAAAGCCATTCCAACACCTGTAAAACAGGTTTCACTCTTGGCATGGAGCCACGAGCTGGCTGCCGAACTAGGCATAGAACAACCTACTCAACAAGATGATTTAGATATACTTGGTGGCAACCGTGTCACTCCTTCCATGTATCCATACGCAGCATGTTATGCCGGTCACCAGTTTGGAAATTGGGCTGGTCAATTGGGCGATGGTCGTGCAATAACATTGGGTGAAATGACCACCACGAATGGCCGCTCGGTAGAACTGCAATTGAAAGGTGCAGGACCTACTGCCTATAGCCGCCGCGCCGATGGGCGTGCGGTATTGCGGTCATCTGTACGCGAATACCTGATGAGTGAGGCTATGCATTATTTAGGTATACCCACCACACGTGCACTTAGTCTTGTTAAAACAGGTGACCTTGTAATGCGTGATATGTTTTACGACGGCAACCCGGATAATGAACCCGGCGCTATTGTTATGCGGGTGGCTCCTACATTCCTCCGCTTTGGAAATTTTGAAATGCTTGCCGCACGTAAAGAAATAGGCAATCTTCAAAAACTGGTGGATTGGACCATCAGCCGTTACTATCCTCATATAACAGGTGAAGACAAAATCATCCAATGGTTTATTGAGGTGGTACAGAGGACAGCAAGGCTAATGACTGAGTGGCTGCGGGTAGGATTTGTTCATGGCGTGATGAACACGGATAATATGTCCATACTTGGTGCTACCATTGATTATGGACCTTATTCTTTTGTGGATGATTATGATCCTGCGTTTACACCTAACACTACAGATCTTCCGGGAAGGCGTTATGCATTTGGCCGCCAGCCGGCAATAGCAAAATGGAACCTTGCTTGCCTGGCAGGTGCATTAGCTCCTTTGGTAGAAGATAAAGATCAACTGGGTAAAGCACTGGAAGAATACGATGATCATTATTGGGCAAGCCACTATATGATAATGGGCAAAAAGCTTGGCCTGGATGAATTGCGCGAAACAGATGTAAAGCTGTTTGATGTTATAGAAAAAATGCTCCGCGCTATCAAGCCCGACATGACCATCTTTTACCAGTTACTCATTGAACTTCCATTAGATGCAGATGGAGACCAGGTAATGCAGCACTTCTCTGAAAGTTTTTACAAAACACTTTCTGCTGAAGAAACCGAAACCTTTGTAGCTGTTATAACAACTTATGCAGAACGGATAGCAAGCAACAAAATAGATCGCGCTCAGTCGCAAGAGCGTATGCGGCAGGCAAATCCTCGTTTTATTCTTCGAAACTACCTGCTTCACCAGGCTATTGAAGAGTTAGAAAAAGGTGATGCTAAACTGTTTGAAAAATTGCAGCAGGCAATGAAGGAACCATATTCAAACAAACATGATGAGTTCCTGAAAAAGCGGCCAACATGGGCAAGCAATAAAGCAGGCTGCTCTATGCTTAGCTGCAGCTCTTAAGGGAAGATTTACATTAGATTAAAAGATCAACACGATGAAAAAGGCTTTGATATTTGACCTGGACAATACCATTTACCCTGTGCCGTCTATAGGAGCAAAATTGTTTGAACCTGTTTTTAAAAAAATAGAAGAATCTGGTGCGCACAATGATGACCTGGAAGAGATAAAGAAGGACATGATGCGGATACCTTTTCAAAAGGTGGCCGAAGAATATGACTTTGATGAAAAGCTGCAAGAGGATTGTATAAAGCTATTGCAGGAACTAACGTATGATGAACCCATGCAGGCTTTTGAAGATTTTGAAAGAATGCGTTCACTTCCTGTGGATCGTTTCCTGGTTACTACTGGCTTTATGAAAATGCAGCAAAGCAAAGTGAAAGCCCTGGAACTGGAGAAAGATTTTAAAGAGATCTTCATCATTGATCCGATGGTAAATGACAAGCAAAAGAAAGACATCTTCCAGGAAATTGTAGATAAGTATAAGTACAATAAAAGTGAAGTACTGGTGATTGGTGATGACCTTGATTCAGAAATAAAAGGTGCTACAGAACTGGGAATAGACACCGTTTATTATGACAAGAACAAACAGCAACCAGGTGCTGAAGCAACCTATATCATTTCAAATTTTGATGAACTGAAACTGGATGAAGATTGATAGCCAGAACAAGGAACTGGCTTCTTTGTTGCCACAATTTTTCATTGATCAAACTGAATATCCACAAACATGTGGCGGAATAAAATTTGAAGCTGTAGCGAAAAAACTGGTTTGCATAAACTAATACTCATTGCTTTTCTTTCAATTGCCAGCTTCCATTGTATTAGCCAACCTATAAACCTGGAGGCATACTGGCAGGATAGGCTAAAATTTAGAAGTACCGGCGACCGAAAATTTGAATTTGCTGCCGGTGGCCGTATACATTTTGATGCAGCCATTGCACGGCAGTCAAAGGCGCTGGATACTTTAGCTGAACCTATTGACCCAACAATGCGTATTCGCAGAGCACGTGTTACCTTCTCGGGCAGTTATGATAACGCCATAGAATACGAGATAGAATTCACCTTTAGCGAAGGCATAAGAATGGGAGATGTTTATGTTTCTTTTTTAAAGATCCCACACATTGAGCGACTAACGGTGGGGCACTTCAGGGAGCCGGTTGGTATGGAAGAAAATTACTCGAGCAATAGCATTCTTTTCATGGAAAGATCACTCACCAGTGCATTTGCACCGGGAAGAAATGTGGGTATCATGCTACAGCGCAAATTGGGAGAAAAAGCACGGATCTACTCTGGCGTCTATCGCCGCACTAATTCATCTGGCGAGGACGAAGATGAGGATGTGCGTTTTTCCGTAGCATCAAGATTAGCGTTCAACCCACTTTACAATAAAGAAAAAAACCAGGCGCTTCACATCGGTATTTCCAATAGTGTTTATACGCCTACTGCTAATGTCTACTCAGTGCAAACGGATAATGAAACGCACACCGGTGCTACCTATATTCGATCAGGTGAAATTAAGGACGTAAACAAGATCGTTCAGTTGGCTGGCGAACTGGGGTATTCATTTAAAAGGTTCAACTTCCAATCGGAGTTCCTGCGCACCTATACCATCCTTGGCAGCCCAACCGACTCATTAGGTGATCCACGCAAAACTGCTTTCAATACCTACTATGCTTATGCTTCTTATTTCCTGAAAGGCGGCAGAAGGCAGTATGACCGTGCAAGCAATTACTTTGATGATATTGCTTTGGATGAAAAGCAAAACGGTTCATCTATGCGTGGGGCATGGGAAGTTGGTGTTCGTTATGCCTATATAGACCTGACAGAATCTGTTAGTGTATTGGAGCGAATGAGTGACCTGACAGTGGGACTGAACTACTACCTGAATAGCAATTCAAGACTAATGCTCAACATGGTGGTAAGCCGAATAGAGCGCAGGTTCAATGCGACCTCTCTGCAAGGCAGGGTGCAATTTACTTTCTAGGTATAAACGCGTTGCCGATTTCCAAACTACAAGTAGCTGAGTCAGCCTCTATCTACTAATACACCGGCTCTTTCATCCACCTGATCTTGGTTCCCAAGCCACGGGTGTTATCTGTCATCTTTATTTCATCCAATTGTATTACCACTACCTGGCCGGGCATTGTAACTGCAAAAGGAAATCGCTTATAATATTTAGTAGATGCCCCTTGCGTTGAAGGATGATCTTTTGGCAAGACGCTGCCGGTAAACTGAACACCTTGTATAGCAAGTGGATTAAGTTTATCTGGTAGAATGGTACCTGCAACATCTGTCCTGTTCACCATCACCGAATAGTGGTGAGAATTTGAAGATGTTTTATAGATCAGCAGGTTGTCCCTGCTGTCGAATGCGTAAAAGCAACTAAAGCAATAAGGGTTGTTGTATTCATCAAAACAACAGATGCTGGCACAGCGTTGGCCGGCAACAAAATCAATAATGGCGGGGTTCATGTTCTTGCTTTTTAGACTTTAAAAAGGGCTACAAACTATTGTTGTAACCACTATGCAAGACTACTTGCAGAACAACAGGTATCCTATGATTTACATCATCCATTGCAGAAGCTACGACGCAAAAAAAATGACCTGCATTGGCAGGCCATTTCAAATCATCAACAATTGTACACTATGATTGCTTGCTCTTATGCTTTCTCTTGAAGTCTCCGTTTTGTTTCCTTGCCTCCCACTGAGTTCTTTGCTCAGGAGTAAGAATAGCATGGATCTGTGCTTTATGATCAGCGATCAATGCCTGCTTCCTTTGCTTCTTTGCATCATCAGAAAGTGTATTGTCATTTCGCAATGCGCTCATCTGGTTGCGGAAGTTCTCGTTGATGCTCTTCATTTGTGCACCCTGTGCATCAGAAAGTCCTAAAGATTGGAATTTATCTTGACCGCCCTTACCGCGATGCTTGAATTCCTTGTTTGCTTTATTTCCTTTTGCGCCTTCACGTTTGCCGTCCTGGGCAATGGTGGCAAAACTGATGGCAACTGCTAAAAATCCTAATGCTATCTTTTTCATAATCTATCGTTTTACAGGTTTGTGAATGATAGACCTTTAGAGGAAAGGAATGTTTAGTGTTGGGTTGTTAAAGAAAGTTCAACGTAGAAGTTTCCATGCATTCAACAAGAGCGAACAAGATTTAGAGACTGGCAATATCTAAAAAATAAGACGCTGTGCAGCTTCAGAAATATCTGCAAAACCGTTCATTGGCGGAATTTTTATCTGCCTGCTCTCCCCTACCTTTGCGCATCCTTTTTTACCCTCCCTGTTACCTCATTGGCGTATTTGGAAGGGAATTGATCTTCATGCTTGCTGACGCTACCGCCGCTATACGCTATGCCGTACAAGTGAGTGACACAACGATGATGATAAAAGGACAAAAGCTGGCTTATAAAAACAATTTATTTGTGCTGTCTCATCGGTTATGGCAGCTATTCAGATTACAAAAATTGATATGAATATTTTTGAACAACAAGCAAATGAGTTCCAGGAAAGGCATATTGGACCCAATGAGCAGGATACGCAACAGATGCTGCAAACCATTGGAGCGTCTTCGCTGGAAGAATTGATAAATCGCACGGTACCGGAAGCCATCAGGCTGCCGGACCCACTGGATGTGGCCGGACCGGTAAGCGAAGCACGCTACCTGGCGGAGCTACGCGAAACTGCGCAAAAGAACAAGGTCTTCAAAAGCTATATTGGCCAGGGCTACTACGACAATTTTACACCAAGTGTTATTCGTCGTAACCTGTTTGAAAATCCAGGCTGGTATACACAATACACGCCTTACCAGGCAGAGATAGCACAAGGTCGTTTGGAAAGCCTGCTGAACTTCCAGACCATGATCAGCGATCTTACTGCTTTACCAATTGCCAATGCATCGCTACTGGATGAAGGAACTGCTGCGGCTGAGGCAATGGCCATGTTGTTCAACAACAAGAATAAAGGCGAAAACATAGGCGCTCCTAAATTTTTTGTGGACGCAAAAGTGTTTGTGCAAACATTGGATGTGGTAATCACGCGTGCTACTCCGCTGAAGATAGAAGTGGTGGTGGGTGATTTTAAAACCGCTGAACTGGATGAAACATACTTTGGCGCTTTGCTGCAATATCCTAACAGCGACGGTGCAGTAGAAGATTATCGTTCATTTACAGAAAAGGCACATGCAGCCAATGTTCTGGTAATAATGGCTGCGGACCTGCTGGCGCTTACCCTGCTGACACCTCCGGGCGAACTGGGTGCTGATGTTGCCATAGGTTCTGCTCAGCGCTTTGGCGTTCCAATGGGATTTGGCGGACCGCATGCTGCATTCTTTGCTACCAAAGATGAATTTAAGCGAGTAATCCCTGGCCGCATCATTGGCGTGAGTATAGATGCACAAGGCACACGTGCATTGCGAATGGCGCTTCAAACAAGGGAGCAACATATTCGTCGCGAAAAGGCAACTTCTAATATTTGTACTGCGCAGGCACTGCTGGCCAATATGGCTGCTATGTATGCAGTATACCATGGCCCAGAGGGATTGAAAAATATTGGAAAACGAGTGAGCCTGCTGGCTTTTGCTTTAGCCAATGAATTGGCAGCAATGGGTTTCGAGCAGGCGAATCAATACTTCTTTGATACCATAAAAATAAAAGTGGATGATATAGATGCGCTGCGCCTGGAGGCTGAAGCACGCAGTATCAACTTCTACTATGGCAACGAAGGCTATGTAGGCATTTCGCTTGACGAAACCACCACGCAGGAAGACATCCTGGATATACTGCAGGTGTTTGCAGAAGTAGCAGGCATAGAATCGGTTTCGCTTAGCTTCGACTACGACAGCAACCTGGAGAATATTCCAACCTCATTGACCCGCACATCTACTTACCTGGGGCACCCGGTGTTCAACACACACCACAGTGAAACAGAAATGATGCGCTACCTGAAGATGCTGGAGAACAAGGACCTGAGCCTGGACAACTCGATGATACCATTGGGCAGCTGTACCATGAAGCTGAATGCAGCTACAGAACTTATACCTGTTAGCTGGCCGCAGTTTAGCAAAATGCATCCTTTTGCACCTAAGGATCAATGGGAAGGATACCAGCAGATCGTTCACGAACTGGAAGCATGGCTAAGTAATATAACAGGATTTGCTGCTACCTCGCTGCAGCCTAACAGTGGTGCACAAGGTGAATATGCAGGTTTGCTGGCTATCAAAGCTTACCATGAAGACCGCAAAGAAGCACATCGCAATGTTATCTTGATCCCTATTTCGGCACACGGCACCAACCCTGCAAGTGCAGTAATGGCGGGGTTGAAAGTGGTGGTAACTAAATGTGATGAAGCTGGTAACATAGATGTAGAAGACCTGCGTCGCAATGCAGAAAAATACAAAGACAGCCTTGCTGGATTGATGGTGACTTATCCAAGTACACATGGTGTGTTTGAAGAAAGCATCAAAGAGATCTGCGACATCATACATGAATTTGGTGGACTGGTTTATATGGATGGCGCCAACATGAATGCGCAGGTAGGTCTTACTGCTCCCGGCTATATTGGTGCTGATGTTTGCCACCTTAACCTGCACAAGACCTTTGCAATTCCGCATGGTGGTGGTGGCCCTGGTATGGGACCTATTTGTGTAAATGAGAAACTGGCTCCTTTCTTACCGGGACATGTAAGCATCAATAAAGATGCACAAGCCAATGCGGTGAGTGCTGCTCCTTTTGGATCAGCCAGCATCTTGTTGATCAGTTATGCTTATATAAAAATGTTGGGAGCAAACGGATTACGTAAAGCAACAGAATACGCTATCCTGAATGCTAACTACATGAAGGCGAAACTGGAGAAGCATTATAAGATCCTTTACAGCGGCAAGAACAACACTTGCGCTCATGAGTTCATCGTGGACCTACGACCGTTCAAAGCTGTAGGTATAGAAGCAGAAGACGTAGCTAAACGTTTGATGGATTATGGCTTCCACGCTCCTACGCTTAGCTTCCCTGTTGCAGGTACTATCATGATTGAGCCTACAGAAAGCGAACCTAAAGAAGAACTTGACCGCTTCTGCGAAGCAATGATCAACATTCATGAAGAGATAGTAGCAATAGAAAATGGCACAGCAGATAAAACTGACAATGTGCTGAAGAATGCACCGCACCCACAGCAGGTTATCTGCGCCGATGAATGGAACCATGCTTATCCTCGTTCACAAGCAGCCTTCCCGCTGCCTTTTGTAAGGGAGAAGAAGTTCTGGCCTTCCATCAGCCGTATCAACAATACGCATGGTGACCGCAACCTGATCTGTACCTGTGAGCCAATTGAGGCCTACCAGGAAGCGGGGGTGAATTAGGCGGGAGGTGTTAGATGTTAGATGTTAGATGTTGGATGTTGGATGTTTGATGTTTGATGTTTGATATTTGATTTTAGACATTGAGAATAGAGTTATAAAAAGGTCCTGCCCTGATACGGCGGGATCTTTTGCATTGGTGCATTGCCATTGTTGGTCGCCGGACCAATAATTTGAAGTTGTAGCCATTGGTTTCTGATGACCAACATTATAAAGTTGCAGCCATTGTTGGTCCCCTTACCAACAATATAAATTTCTTGTCTCCAGCCGTTTAAAAACCCAAACGAAAGTGGTGGCAGGAATGGCTAATATATTAATGTTCGTCAGCGACAACAACAGCGGCCGGTTATCTTTGCCGCACATGAAAGGAGACTCGGCAATTGAAAACGGCGGCTGGAAAGCCTTTACCTGGCAGAACAAGCACTACCTGTGGATAGCACTGCTGGCAGGTATCACTCATTTTATTATCCTGCGTTGGCTGTACCCGGTGCCAAGCTATTTTGCTGATTCGTTCACTTATGTAGGTGCTGCGGCCAATAATCAACCCATCAGTTTCAGGCCCATTTTCTATAGCAAACTGATCCAATTTTTCCGGTTGCTATCGACGTCTGAGCTGGCACTCATTGCCGGGCAATATGGTTCGTGGTGGCTGGCAAACCTGTTCCTGTTTTTCACGTCCTGCTATTTCTTTTTATTAAAAGGCTGGAAAAAATACCTGCTGTTCGCACTGCTGATCCTGCACCCGTTTTGGGTGTTCTCCAGCAACTATATCAGCTCCGATACTTTTTTTAATAGCCTAACCGTTGCATGGTTTACACTGCTTATTTGGGTAATGCACAAGCCGAAGTGGTACATCATTTCGCTACACCTGTGGTTGCTTTTAATGATCTTCATGTTACGCTACAACGCTGTTTACTTCCCAATTTTCACTGCTGTTGCCATTTTATTTGCCACACTTTCTACCTGGAAAAAACTCGCTTACATACTAGTTGCTGTAGCATTTGTTTTCTCTTTTATTGAATACACCAGCAGGCAAACAGAAAAGCTGGTAGGCACAAAGATCTTTACCGGCTTCAGTGGCTGGCAATATGCTAACAACGCATTGCACGTTGTAAGGAATAAGAAGATAGATCCATCAACCATAGAAAATCAGAAAGTGAGGGAACTATTGGTATTCAACCAAAGTTTTTTTAATACCTATAAAGATTCAATTACTACCAAAGCGTCTGCATGGTATATGTGGCACCCGCAGAGCCCGCTGAAACTTTACCTGAGGCAGCACAACGCCAAAGCCGGCTTCTTTCGCACATGGAATGAACTGGCGCCATTGTATGGCAAGTTTGGAAAAACTATCATCCTGCAGAACCCGGTGGCCTACATCCAACACTTTGTGGTGCCAAACCTGGGCGAATACGTTTTGCCGCGCCTGGAGCTATACGATACTTATTTTGAAGATGTGGACACCGTAGCCGCTGTAGCAACTAAGTATTTTAACTACAAAAGCAATAAGGTAAGCAAGCACCGACCAGCTCTTTATACCGCTGTCTTCGGTCATTCTAATTGGCTGTTCCTAGTGCTGAACGTTATGGGAGTAGGTTTGGGATGTTGGTATTATTTCAGCAAGCAATACAGGAAGTACCCAAAGCTCATCAACCGTTTCCTGCTTTGTTTTGCACTGTTCTTCCTGGCTAATTTCTTCTTTATTGTGCTGTTGGCGCCATCGGTATTACGGTATCATGTACCCATCATTGCATTGGCCATTCCTATAGTTTTATTTTTAATAACAACCTTTACTAACAGGAAAAATGAAGCAGCAGGTTCAGTAGTGTAAACATTACTCAACAAACCGTTTATGCAGTCCGTAAGATCTTTTCCATCTTACGACCTTTGGCTAATTCATCCACCAGTTTGTCTAAAAACCTTACCTGTTGCGTCAGTGGATTTTCAATCTCTTCTACCCGGTAGCCACAGATAACACCTGTAATAAGATGAGCATTGGGATGTAAAGTAGCACGCTGGAAAAACGTTTCAAATGTTGCTTTCTCTTCAATGAGCTCCTGCAGTTTTTCTTCATCATATCCCGTCAGCCATTCTATTACCTGGTGCAATTCTTCTTTGCTCCTGCCCTTCTTTTCAACCTTTGTTACATAATGAGGATATACAGAGGCAAAGGTCATTTTGGCTATACGCTCATCGTGTGTGCTTGTGGTATTCATATAGAACTACAGTTAGGTGTACAAATTATTTCAAACGTTCTAATTGTCCTTTTCTTTTTACAATGTTCTTATAATCCCACTGAATGCTCCTGGCTTTCTTCAACCACCTTTCCAGGTCAACTAAATCAATCTGATCTTTGGAGGTGTATCGAAATTCTGCAGCCTTAAATTTTCCTTCAACCTTTAATTTTTCTTCATCAAAAGATTGCCCACTCCAGAAAAGCAGTCGCACACTGTCCTTCAGTTTGCTATACCCAACAACGGGATTCCCATCTAAAAACCAGACAGGGTGAGCGTGCCATATCTTGCTTTCAGCCTCGGTCAATACACTATCAATAGTTGTTGCAAGAAGATGACAAATCTCTTGATCTGCCACTGCCTGACTATTGTTGTATGCTTGAATTCCTGGGTTCATATAACTGCTAATCTAGAGTAAATGAGCTTGTGAAAAGCATTGGAATTTGTGTCGTACACCAACAACTAAAATCTAAATTGTATAGTTGCTGCGGGCACCATTGTGCGGTTGACTAAAAGCGGCGTTGGATTAGTGTCTACTTTTAAAGATGCAGATGCTTCTGCCAATCTTCTGTTCTTCCTTCCTTTGATAAAGAACGGAATGCTTAACAACATAGCTCCTATTGCACCGGTACCTACGGTTTCAAAACTATTCTTTCCTTCGGGGCCTGCGGACTGCAGCATCGTGCCCACAAACACTGTTGCACCACCCCATAATAAGATGTTGCCAATCGTTCTTTGTGTCTTGCTTTTTCTTAGATATATACTGCTTTCAGTTTCTGTGGAAGCTGGCAGTTGGCTATAAGCAGGTATTATACATGTCAAGGCAGCTAGAATTAAGATCCACTTCATAGTTGTCATTTTACCTGGTAAGAAAATTATTTTTTTCTTATTGTACAAGAGAGAAAACTTTAAGTGCTGATTTAGTCTTCATCTTATATTTCTGCATTGCGCGTGACTCTATAAGATGGTTGATGCAGTTATCAACAATAAGAGCATCTTTTACTTGTTTGTACGACAATATCAGGCTTCTTCCTAATCTCATTTACTATTGATCAACCTCCCTCCTTGCCTCCCCATTTACCGTGGCCTTATTTTTTTGCATCGTAAGTTTTTGATTTATAACCACACGATCAACTATATGGCTACACAACCCGTTCTCGACGATAAACTGCACTGGTATAAAGACGCAATTATTTACGAACTACACATAAAAGCATTTCACGACAGCGATGGCGATGGTATTGGGGATTTCCAGGGACTGCTGCAAAAGCTGGACTACCTGCAGGAGATGGGTGTGACGGCGGTCTGGGTGCTGCCTTTTTATCCTTCGCCGCTAAAAGATGATGGCTACGACATTGCTGATTATTATTCTATCAATCCATCTTACGGAAATATAGAACAGTTTAAACAACTGCTGGAAGAGGCGCACAAGCGGAATCTAAAAGTGATCACTGAGCTGGTTGTTAACCACACTTCGGACCAGCACCCGTGGTTTCAGCGGGCACGAACTGCACCTAAAGGATCACCAGAGCGTGATTATTATGTTTGGACCGATGATCCGAACCAGTGGAAAGATGTGCGCATCATCTTCCAGGATTTTGAGGCCAGCAACTGGACATGGGATCCTGTAGCACAACAATATTACTGGCACCGTTTCTTCCACCACCAGCCCGACCTGAATTATGATAATCCTGCCGTACAGGAAGAGATTTTTAAGGTGCTGGATTATTGGTGCGAAATGGGTGTTGATGGCTTCCGCCTGGATGCCATTCCTTACCTGTTTGAACGTGAAGGTACCAATGGTGAGAACCTGCCAGAGACACATGAATTTCTGAAAAAGCTTCGGGCTCACATCGATTCAAAATTTCCAGGAATTGTCTTCCTGGCAGAGGCAAACATGTGGCCGGAAGAAGCCGCGTCTTATTTTGGTAATGGTGATGAATGCCACATGAACTACCACTTCCCCGTGATGCCGCGAATGTTCATGGCACTGCAAATGGAAGATCGCTACCCTATCACTGATATTTTTGATCAGACACCGGCAATACCTGAAACCTGCCAATGGGCAATCTTTTTGCGCAACCACGATGAGCTGACACTGGAAATGGTGACGGATGAGGAGCGTGATTATATGTACAAGGTGTACGCAAAAGATCCAAAGGCAAAGATCAATTTGGGTATCCGCCACCGGCTGGCACCGCTGATGGAAAATGACCGCCGGAAAATAGAACTTATGAACTGCCTGCTGTTTTCACTACCAGGCACACCAGTAATTTATTATGGCGATGAAATAGGAATGGGTGACAACTTCTACCTCGGAGACCGCAATGGTGTTCGCACACCTATGCAGTGGTCGCCCGATCGAAATGCAGGTTTCTCCAAAGCCAATCCTCAAAGCCTTTACCTGCCTGTAATTCTCGATCCTGAGTACCATTACGAATCTGTTAATGTGGAGATGCAGCGAGGTAATACATCTTCGCTACTCTGGTACATGAAGCGGACCATCAACATGCGCAAAAAGTTCAAGGCGTTTGGTCGCGGCGATTTGAAGTTCCTCAACGTTGATAATCCAAAGGTGCTGGCTTTCACACGCACCTACCAGGACGAGACACTGCTGATTGTGGTAAATCTTTCTAAATTCTCGCAGGCAGTAGACGTACCACTTAGCAACTTCAAGAATTATGTTCCGGTTGAATTATTCAGTAAGAATGCTTTCCCTACTATAAAAGATGAACCATATTTCTTCACGCTTGGACCACACACCTATCATTGGTTCCAGCTACAAAAAGTAGCCAGCCGCGGCGATGACCAAACGCCTCTGCCAGCATTGACCATCAACAGCCGCGAAGAGATATTTAGTGATATTCTGTTTCCACAACTGGAGACCGAGATACTGCCATCGTACCTGCACAAAACCAGTTGGTTTGCAGCTAAAGAAAAGATGATCTATAGCATCAAGATCACTTCTACCCAACTAATAAAACTGCAGTCTACAGAAGTACTATTCCTGCTGGCAGAAGTAACGTTCGGCAGTGGTTTGCCAGAAACTTATTTCATACCAGTAACTGCCATTTCCGGCAGTTATGCTGAAAGACTGTACGATACTTGCCCGCAATCTATCATTGCTACTTATGATGCTGGTGGTGAAAAAGGTTTACTATGCGATGCAGTGTATACAATAGATATGCAGCACTGGTTGTTTCAGCAGGTGGAAAATGCACAGGATGACGGAGCCATTAGCTTTAGCAACTATGGCAACTTTGAAGGCATGACCGGCGAAGGGTTTGAATTGAAAAGCCGGTTACATTCTTCTGAGCTGAATAACAGTGCCATCAGCTACAACAACCGTTTCTTCCTCCGTATTTACCGCAAAGTTGACCCAGCCATCAATCCTGATGTTGAAATTTCCCATTATCTATGGGGGCAGGCAAAGTTTCAATACGTGCCTGAATATGTTGGTTCGATAAAGTGGCAGCTTGGCAAAGACACGATCGTTATTGGAATGATGCAGGCGCTGGTAGAAAATCATGGAGATGGTTACAGCTTCATGCTTGAAAGAATAAACAACTACACTGAACGCATACTGGCCCGTAACCGCGAGGAGCTGCTCCAGTATCCCAAACTCGGTTCTTTAGCTGAACCAGTATCGTACGAAGAACTGCCTGAAGAGCTGCAGGTGCTTTTAGGAAATACAGGCCCGGTGCAGATACAGCACATAGGTATGCGCACCGCAGAAATGCACAAAGCGCTGGCTCAAGGGCAGCATCTTAAAGAGTTTGCGCCTGAAGAATTCTCGTTGCACTACCAGCGGTCGCTCTTTTCTTCTATGCAGTCGCTGGTAAGGGAAGCCTACCAAACTAAAAGTAAGAACCTGGAGATGCTGCCAAATGCAGTAAAGGATCATGCAAGAAAACTGATTGAAAGAAAAGAGGAAGTGCTGGATAAGCTGAAGCGCATCTACAATAAAAAGCTGGACGTACAGAAGATCCGCATTCATGGAAACTATCACCTTGGGCAGGTATTATTTACCGGTAAAGACATAGCCATCAATGATTTTGGTGGCGATCCTACCCGCAGCTATAGCGAAAGAAGGTTGAAAAGATCCCCCCTGCGCGATGTGGCAATGATGATACGATCGCTCAACTACGTGGCCTACGATGGTTTCTTGCGTACCAACCAGGTACAGCAGGAAGATATTGAAGGCTTACTTCCTTTTGCTGAATTATGGAGCCATTACATGAGTAGCTTCTTCCTGAGAGCGTATATAGACACAGTAGCAGATACTGCTTTTATACCAAAAGATAGAAGTGAATTACAAATGATGCTGGAAACATACCTGTTGGAGAAGGCAATTTTTGATCTGAATGTTGAATTAAATACACGACCAGCATGGGCTATTGTGCCACTGGGAGTTATAGATCGGATTCTGTAGCTTCTTCTTCAGCTTCTGCAGCTGGTACATAATTTGAGTATCAATTAGTACTGCGTAAGTAACTGAAATGCAAATTATTTAGTTCTTGCTGCTATAATACACTCTAAATACACCATATGCTTGTTCAACTACTAAGAACCAAAGTACAACAACTGATAGTATCAGAAAGCTCGGAAGATTATCCAGGAAGTATAGCGCTGCCAGATGACATAATAGAAGCCGCAGGTTTGCGACTTTTTGAGCAGGTACATGTAAACAATCTCACAAACGGAAATCGCATTATCACTTATGTGGTTCGCAGTAAAAGGGAAGGCTTTGTAACCATGAATGGCGCAGCTTCCAAACTATTTAAAAAGGGAGACAAGATCCATGTGTTGGCGTATGCTTATTTCAATGATAAAGACGCTGACGAATTTGAGCCAAAGATCATCTATGCAGATTCTGAGAACAAACTGAAAGAGGCAAAGACATACGTATTCAATTAAAGAACTTTTTGGCCCCGGCCAACAGGGCCTTACTGAAAAGCTTTTACTACGGTAGAGGCTTTTTTAGTACAGCAAAACAGCAAGTATTAACGGGTGATGTTGTAGATAGGAACAGGCGGAAAAAAATACTGATCTTCTTCCGGCTGGCGATAGATCTTACGAAGTACATCCAGTCCTTCTATCACCTTACCAAAAGCAGCGTAACCTTGTCCATCAGGATTGTTCTTGCCGCCAAAGTCCAAACCCGGTTGGTTGCCAATGCAGAGGAAAAATTCAGTACCTGCTGATCCCGGCTCCTGCCGCGCCATAGAGATGACACCATCTGTATGTAAAATGCCGGTTTGCTGCGTAGTCTCATGTGGCACACGCGATAGTGAGTCTGATAGTTTACTGTTGTTTCGCCAAATGCCACCTTGAACAAGGAAAGTTTTTACAGCATCCGAAGCTTGGTTATCCTGGTTTAGCACCCGGTAGAAATAGGAGTTTTTATAAATACCGGCGTCAACATTTTTCAAGAATGCTCCTGCAGTTTGAGGTGCTTTATCAGTATATAATTCTACGGCTATTTCGCCATGTTTGGTCTGTATCAGTACTACCGGGTATTTACTTGCTGGTGTACCACATGCAGAGCAAACGCAGCTAAAAATTATTAAGATGATATAGAAGCGAAACATAAGTGGTGGTTAGTGTGAAGGTTCTTTAAGTGAGCGATCAAAATTGATTGCAAATGAAAGTTTTAGAAAACATTAAAAAATCTGGAATTCATTATGATTACATTCGTTTGGACTACAGTTGTAGCACTTGCATTTCTTTCAATTCTGCAGTTCTACATTCAAATTTAGATTGTACTAGCCATTTCGCCAGGTTCTATCCTGCAGCTGTAGCATATCCTGTTGAACCCCCTTTCTTAAAAATATTATTCAATCATTCTAAAAATTGATCACATGCAATTAAATCAAAATTTACAACAACAGATCACTGAAGAGCAAAATCGCTACCAGGCTTTATTATTAAATGGAAAAGAATTTTCAAGTTTAAAAGCCATCAAGAACAATATTAAAAAGCTTCAGAAAAAATTGTTTGAACTTCAGAAGCAATAAGCTGAATAACAGCTTGTTTGTTTGTATTTGGCACAGATTTGATACTGTAAATAGATGAGAGTTAGAAACCAGTACCTGTGAGAATGAATAAACTATAATAACGATTGACTATGAGCCCTAAAATCTTTTTAGCTGAAGACGACAATGATGATAGTTCCATGTTTGAAGAGGCATTATCTGAGATCTTCCCGTCGTTCCAGATGCACCGTGTGCATGATGGTCTTGAGTGCATTTACGCACTGAAAAATTTCTTGCTGCCTGATTATATTATTCTTGACCTGAATATGCCGTTAAAGAACGGGATTGATTGCCTGAAGGCGATCGCAACCATGCCCGACCTGGCAGAAGTTCCGGTAGTTATTTATTCTACCAATCACCAGATGAAAGATATTGACATGGCTTATAAACTTGGGGCGGCCTATTACCTGGTAAAACCTACGTCGCAGCAAAAGCTGGTAAAGGTGCTGAGGCGCTTGTTCCTATTGCTAAAACAACCAGGCTTTTCACGTGTTTTGAAACATTCTTTTGTGATCCGCGATATACAAAAAGAAACCTCAGATCATTAGAAGTCATTAAGACTTACGAAAAAGGCGAAGCTGGTAGCTTCGCCTTTTGTTTTAGCGTTATTGAAAGATTTTTAATTCAAGTTGTGTTCGAAGCGCATTTCATACCAAACGTCCCAACGTTTGTAGGTTATAAAAAACTTATCGACCATAAAGTACCGGGGCTTAACTTGGCGGCTCCCAGCAAAGTGTTCGGATTGGGTGGTTTTCCAGGATTCCATTAGTTATCGTTTTTAAATGTTATAACACCAATTTAGTGGAATTATTGTATTGAAAACTGATAACATTTCTCCTTTTAATTCACATTTAAGTTGATCGCAACATCAACATTCTTCTTAATATCTATCTGCTTTAGGTAACTACTGAAACACATGAGCAGCAACAGCTATGGACACTTAAGCATCCTTATGCGTCCTTAAATCAGCCATAAATTTTGTCTCTTATTACTTCACATTCAGCGCAATCCGCACCTGAAGTTGCAGTGGCTTCTGGGTAGGTTTCCTGTTTTTCCAGAATAGGTTATAGGACAGGCTACGCCCTTTTAAGTACTGGCTGATCTCCGGGGAGGTTTCTGGTACCACAAACATAGAGTCTGTTGCCTCCGTAGGAAAAGTAAAGTGGGCAATATCAACTTCAGAAGTATCAGAGTAGATGCGTATTCGTGCAGACTCAAAATTGGAGAGATTGGTTTTATCATCTGCATTGGTGGCTTTAAGCACCAGGTGTTTCACCTTAATAGAATGGACAGCATTCGCGCCAAAAGTATTGCCTGTATTAGCTTTTATGGCACTGTCTAAATTGATAGGAGAACGTAAAGCGCCAACAGGAATCTCTTCACCGGCAACTAAAGGAATTGGCGGAACGCGCAGTTTTATAGGCTGTATGTTCACTTCAAAAGAAGGCAACATTTTTTCCGGGATCCCATTACAGCCCGTGCAGATCACGACCAAAAAAGAAAAGTATATCAGCAAGAGTTTCATTCGCTACCATTTGCCTTGGCTGTACAATATGTATACCATGCAGCGAGGGAGATATATAACTGAGGTTGTAAGGCAGGTTACTCCTTCAATAGATTATGCGTTTGACTTTTAGTCGTCTCTTCCTTTTCTACTACTAAACGATAGCGCAGAATAACAGCATCGTTATAAATAAGATGCAGCCACTTTACCGGGTGCTCAGGAACTATATAGTCACACCTGATCTTATTGCCAATGCGTTTCACCTGCTGCTTTGGATGCTCCCACCAGTTTACCTGTGAAAGAATAACCGAATCTAGTTGAAGCACATCAACCACCCGCAGATCATTTGACGGATCTTCCACTTCAATTTCAAAATGAAGCGTATCACCAACAGCTGCATTCAACGAACCCCATGAAGGATAAAATGATTTTACGTGCCGCGTGTAAAGACCAGTAGATTTAAAAGGACTTGCATTATACTCTTTTAAGGTAGGCGGATCTGGCAGTAGTGTCCATTGCAGGTCTTCCGGGTAATGCGTCCTGATGAATTCTTCAGGCTTAGGCAGATAATAATAATCATCGTATTGCCTGATGAACCTATTGCCGCCGAAGGTGACATACCCCGAGGCCCATGTAACATCTAACAAATGCCAGCTACTGTCGATCATTACAGCATTCCACGAATGGTTGGAGCGAAAGTTCTTTGCAGGCCTGTCTATGCCGTTGCGTACATATCCCGTCACCACTTCGCTGCGAATACCAGCATAGCTACAAAGGGTAGAAAATAAACGAGCATAACCTTCGCAAAAAGCTTCTTTGTCCTGCAATACTTTTTCCGATACACGTTCATTTACATTTTTCAAAGCACCTGTATCTGCATCGGATGAATACGCGGCTCTTAATGGCATCCTGCGGCTGATGACTGTCGGCTGTACTTTATAATCTATGTTATCAGTTATCCAACGAAAGATCGCTTCTACTTTTTGTCTATCGGTTTTAGCATGGGCAGTAAGACGGGTAGCGAGTAACACCGGGGATGTTTCTAAAGCAGGCGAATTGTAGTTGACAGCAGGATAAGCATAGTCTTGTGCAGTAACAACTACACCAGTAAAAACCACAAACAATAAAAGTAAAAACCTCTGTAACATCTGCACTGCCTTCTCCTCCTAATTTACTGCACAAATTTGAGTAATACAGGCATAAAAAAAATGTGTTTAACATATTTACACCAGCACTAACTGCTGTAGAATATGTTAAACACATCAAGTATTTGGAAGTACCTCTTTTATTCGATCCTCATGGTGATGTTTACTGCTACGTTCAATGATTTGGTAGTAGGTTTTCTAAGCTTACCATAGACATTGTACGACAATTGGTTTCCATTCAGGTATGCACGCAGATCAGGACTGTTATCAGTGGTTGCTGTTTGAGTAGAACTAGCTACATCAGGAAAATTGATAGTTGCAATATTAGCTTCTGAACTGTTGCTGCTTGAAGAGATCGTTAACCTTGCATATTCAAAGTTTGAAAGATTGTTCAGGTTGTCGCTGTTCTGTACTGCTACTGTTATTGTTTTCACTCTTACAGATGATATATCATTAGCATTAAAAACACCTGCAGTATTTGCACGTACTATACTATCAAGATTAAACGAAGTACTGTAAGTGCCCAGAGAAACTTCATTTGGCGGAACCATGATAAGTGGCGGCACTGTAATAACAACCTGCGGAACCTGTACATCAACACCAGGGAAAACTGCGGTCACTACTTTCTTACACGAGCTCATTAGCGTTACCAACGTAAGTAGCACCGCAAACGGGATGATTAGTTTTTTCATAAGTATAGCATTATTGCCTTCGTTTATTCAACAATAATGCCATGAAGATATTGTCAATGAACTAAGTAGTAATCGTTACGCTTCGTTCACGAGAACGATCTTTCCTATATGCGTGCTACTTTCTAATAGTTGGTGAGCTGCTGCCGCTTCCTTTAGTGGAAAATGCTGGTAGATAACCGGCTTGAAAAGCTTTTGCTCGATGAAGGGCCACACGTTTGCTTTAACAGCTTCAGCGAGTTTAGCTTTGAATGCTATTTCGCGATTGCGTAAGGTGCTGCCGGTGATTGTAAGTCTTCTGCGCATGATGTCAATTATATTCAACGCAGCCTCTGCACCTTTCATGGCGTTTATAAAAACAATACGTCCATCGGTGTTCATTAACTGGAGGTTTTTCTGAAAATAACTTCCTCCTATCATATCCAGCACTACATCCATTCCTACCCCGGCAAGCACTTCTTCGAAATCTTCATTATTATAATTGATACATCTTTCTGCCCCCAGCGCCTCGCAGGCTTCACATTTTTCTGCTGTGCCTGCTGTAGCGAAAATTGTGGCGCCCATAGCCTTTGCTATTTGTATGGCTGTAACGCCTATACCACTGCTTCCCCCGTGAACCAATAGTTTTTCGCCGGGCTTTAGCTGCCCACGTTCTACAACGTTATGCCAAACCGTAAAAACCGTTTCAGGAAATGATGCAGCTTCAGCCATGGTACAACCTGCAGGAACAGGAAGACAAACATCCTGGTGCGCAATGGCATGTGTAGCATAACCGCCTCCAGGCAATAAAGCACATATTTCATCGCCTTCTTTCCACTTGGTAACACCTTTACCGCAAGCAGCCACTACACCTGCTACTTCAAGTCCCGGTATATCGGCAGGTGCACCCGGCGGTGCAGGATAATGACCTTTGCGCTGTGCAATATCGGGGCGGTTCACTCCGGCAGCTTTTACACTTATCAATACTTCTCCTTCACCTGGCTGCGGAGTAGGACGTTCCTGCAATTGCAGTACAGAAGGATCGCCGGGTTGGGTAACTATAATGGCTTGCATATTCTAGATTCATTTTATAAGTACCAGCATCGGGAGCACTAACATTCTTGATTTTTGGCTTTCTCTACACCAGGTCATTTTCTTTGGCAAAATGAATAAGGCCTGCTATACTGCTGATATTGAGCTTACGCATCAGGTTGCGCCTATGCGTTTTTACAGTTAATTCACTTAAAAAAAGTGTCGATGCCATTTCCTTGCTACTCATCCCCTTGCAGATCAATTTTATAATTCCAACTTCTCTTTTGGTAAGGTTATGCTTCTTCAAAAATCCATCAAGAAAAACAGACTCAACAGGCAATTTATCATCAGCATCAGCAAACCATTTATTTCCTTCCAACACTTCTTTCATCACCTCCTTCAGCTCTATAGAAGAAGAGTTCTTTACCAGGTAGCCATCAGCGCCTAACAGCCTTACCTGGTCAATAAGTTCGGCTTGGTTATAATTGGAAAGCACCAATACTTTCACCTTCGGAAACTTATGTTTTAGCCGCTTCAGGCTTTCCAATCCATCCATGCCCGGCATGTTCAGATCGAGTACTACCATGGTTGGAGGCGCTTCTTCTACTTTGGCTAGTAGTTCTATTCCATTGTTCACAGTTGCCAGTACTCTTATTCCAGGTTCATCTTTCAAAACTGATACTATCCCCTCCAGCAATAATTGGTGGTCATCAGCCAGTATTATTGTATGCTCAGTCATTCCTCAATGGTATTTCTATTGTTGTCATCAGGCCCGGGTTGTTATCATCAAAAGCTATCTCACCATTATAGAATTTAACTCTTGAAATTATTCCAGCCATTCCTTGTTTTTGCAATTGCTGCATTTGCTCAGCACTCATCCCTATGCCATCATCTTCGGTGGTTATGGTAAAACCATCTTCATGTTCTATCACCTGTACCAGTGCATTTGCAGCGCGTGAATGTTTTACAATATTATTCAATAGCTCGTACACCATGCTGTATATGCTGGCATAGTAGGTAGATAGAAAGATCGGGTTGTCGAAACCAACAACAACCAGTTCTATAGATATTTTACCTGATGCGTTTACTATACTTATCACCTTTTCCAATGCCGCCTTGAACCCAGCCTTTTGCAGCATGATAGGGCTTAATGCATGGCTAAGGTTTCTTACAGTATCAGATACGATACTTACCGCCTCTTCTGCTTTTAGCAACTTTGTTTTTTCTTCTTCTGACCCTGCATAACCTACTTCGCGCACTGCTGATAAATTCAGTCTTGCCGCGGATAGCAATGAACCCGCAATATCATGCAGTTGATTAGCAATCTGGTCGCGTTCAGCCTCCTGTACTTCAAGTAATATTCTCGTATTTTCCTGTTGCTGTTTATGCATTTGTACCATCAGCCTTTCTTTATCCAGCCTGTAAGTATTGAAACGATACGCCATGCCGGCGGTTATAATAACAATCTCTACCACTATAGCTGTTGTTATACCAAACCTGCTATAAAATGACTGTGTCAGGTTCCAGGTTCCCGTATAGTAAACTAACTGAAACAATACCATCACGATAATTGTTGCCAGCGCCACCAGGTAAAAAATAGCAAGTTTATTACCCCTCAACGATTTTCTTATAAGAAAATAGATAGCAAGGCTGATGTAAAGAATGGTGAAGATGGGACCGCAAAACTGGAAGTACATCCACCAGTCACTTTTATTGCTGGAATAAGGTCCAAGCAAAACAATAAGTGTAATAAGTAATGCAACAACGGTTGAATAGTCTAAAGCTCTTCTTGCGCCTTTGTTGCGTATACCACCAATGAACAATTCCATAAAACGAATAGATAGAACAATGGTAAGCATACTGAAAACAGGCCTTGCCTTGCTGGCAAACCATGGATCGCCCGGCCATAAATATTGAAATCCAAAACCTGTTTGTGCCATAACAAAAAGCCATGCAGAAAAAACGTAGAGCAGGTAATTGAGGTACAACACATCCCAACTTATGATCAGCAGGTATAGACCAAAGATCAACAGTAGCAGTATCATACCACTGCACAATGCCATGAATGCTGTGTCCGTCTTCTCCTGGTCAAGTACGTTTAAAATTGTTTTTACACCAAAGTATAGTTGCAACGATTCATGATGCTTGTCTACACGCACCAGGTAGGTACCACTTCTATTTATAGGAAAATAAAAACCTACTGCTGGCAATGGCCTCTGATCAAAAGGAAAGTAATCACCAGATTGATATTGAAGTTGTGGTTTCTCATTTTGTACCTGGTAAAAATCCAGCTGGTTGATATGCTGATCTCCTACCTGCAATACCAGCGAGTCTTCATTTATAGTCTCGGTAACAGAAAGTATAAGCCAATAAGCTGAACGGGTAAAACCAATATTCATATATTGATTTGTTACAGTTTCTGCATTACCTGATTGGTAGATATTGTAAGCGCTATCCGCTGTCATAGACAGTGTCGCATCTTCAATAATAGAAAAAGAAAAGCTGCTGCTTTCAGCGTTGCGCGTATTGCTACAACTGGCTAATAGAACGAGGATATAAAGAAGCGTAAGAAGCGGAAATCTCATGTATCGAACTAAGGTACTATCAACAGCAGCATCTTACAAAATCTATTGAACTTTTGCACCAAGCTTCTCCTGCAGTTGCTGTACTAGTTGAAATTGTACCGCATTCATTTTTACTGCTGCTTCACTTATGCTGAACCACCCTGCTTTATCTACTTCAGGAAACTGCTGCATCTTTCCTGACCGCGGCGGCCATTCCATCTCAAAAATATTACTGCTAATAAAAGGCTGCTCAATGTTTGCTTCTACTGCCCATGCTTTGATGAGCTTACTACCTTTTTGCTTCACCGCTTCAAGTTCTATGAAGTTGGTCGCTTCAATGTTATTACCTGTCTCTTCTTCAAATTCGCGTAGTGCCACTTGTAATGGATCTTCACTATCTGAATATTCACCTTTAGGAATACTCCATGCGCCTTCATCTTTATTTTTCCAAAATGGGCCGCCGGGATGTACCAGCAGTACTTGCAAATGGTTTTGATGGAACTGGTAAACAAGTAACCCGGCGCTGGTCTTTGGCATAAGAATGTGGTTGTGTAATTTGAAGTTGCTACTTTCCTTCCCGCAACGTTCATACAATTTGAAAGGAACAATTGCAAGTGTAAAAGAAGATACATGAAGATATTGATAATAGGCGCAGGTGCTAGTGGACTTATGGCTGGAAAACATTTAGCCGCTGCAGGATATGAAGTAACCATTTTGGAAGCAAGAGACCGCATTGGCGGAAGAATACACTCCTTCTCCCATAATGATCTGACACTGGAAGGAGGTGCAGAATTTATTCATGGAAATCTTCCCTTAACACTCGATCTGTTGAAAGAGGCTGGCATTGGCTACCATAAAATTGATGGAGCAATGTGGAAAAGCTTAGAAGGGGAATGGGAGAAGTCTTCGGAAGCTTTTGAGAACGAAGAGCTGGTAAAAAGAAAACTTGAAGCACTAACTGAGAATATATCTATTCAAGAATTTTTAGATAAAGAGTTCAGTGAACCTAAGCATGAAGGAATTCGCAATTCAGTTCTTTCGTATATAGAAGGTTATTATGCTGGTGATCCATCCAAAGCAAGTGCGCTAAAGTTTTATAAAGAATGGCAATCGGAAGATGAGGAGAATTACAGGATAGAAGGCGGCTATGGAAAGATCATTGAATTTCTGGCTGATCGAATACTTGAAAAGAACGGCAGGATCATAACAGGTACAATAGTGAAAAAAATACAATGGCAAAAAGATGCAGTTACTGCCATTGACCAGGATGGTAATGAATACGCTGCCGAAAAAGTAATCATCACCATACCCGCAGGTGTATGGCAAAATAATGAAGAAGCTGCAATAGCATTAGAGCCAACCATACCACGAATTCAGCATCAAATGAATAGGTTGGGCTTTGGCAGTGTTATCAAAATCTTGCTTGAATTTGAACATGCTTTCTGGTGCTCGGAACCTATACGAGAAAGAATACAAGCCGACACAACAAAATTGGGCTTCATCTTTTCATCGGAGAATATTCCTACGTTTTGGACACAGTATCCTAAATCATCCACTATACTTACCGGCTGGGTTGCAGGACCCAATGCACTGCATTTTTCTACTAAGCCACCTGAAGTAATAGGAGCCGAAGCCTTACGATCATTAAGCAATATTTTTTCGATTGATGTAGTGATACTTGAACAATGGCTGAAATGGTACCAGGTGTTTGACTGGCCTGCAGACCCGTTTACAAAAGGCGGATACTCCTACTCTATTACCACCACAGAAGAGGCGCAGGCACAATTGCTTCAACCAATAGAGCGGACCATCTACTTAGCTGGCGAGGCATTATACACGGGAACTGAAACGGGTACAGTGGAAGCTGCTTTGACCAGCGGATTATTTACAGCCCAAAAAGTGATGAGTGATAGTCATTCATGATAATTACTGGCATAGTGTTTTTAGCCATTCAGAAAAAAGAACAAATGGCTAACACTGACGATATACGAGAAGATGAAAATCCAGGAGAAGAAAAGCGCGCAAACATATCCCGTACCTCATACCTTCCGGATAGCCCGGAAGACGAGGCTAAAATGCAGCCCGAAGAAGTGATACTGGACCTTCCTGATGTAAAGGATATCCCGGGTCAGGAATTCATTCATCCGCCACATATGGAGTCTTTTGCTGATACCACCATAGCATCTGATGACGAAGAAGGTGTGGGTATTTTTGGTGATGAAGAAGGCGATGATGATTTGGATGTGGACATGAGAGCAGGCACCGAAAGCGATGTGAGCGAAGAAGAAGTTACCATGCTTGAACGTGCTGACTCTGACATGCCTACACAAGATGATATAAACCTGCGCAGGGCTGAACTAGATCAAACCGATGACGAAGGTGAAGAGATAAATGAAGGAAGCCTGGCAACAGATGTTTCAGGATCTGACTTAGACACTACTGTAGTAGATACCGACGATGCTATGGAAAGGATTGGTGAAGAAGACGAAGAAAACAACCACTACAGCCTGGGAAGCGATAGCAATGATAATGTTACAGAAGGAACTCCATAAAGAGCATGGGTAATGATTGATGAGCTGGTTTGATGAGTGACTACATAATTAGTACAACTTACTTTTTACAAACAGGCACATGCTATTTCATTTTCTTGTATAACTACTACATCATCCCATCTTCTACATATAAAGAAGATGGGATGATGAATTACCGCAATTAATTTGCTGAAATGCAACAGCAGCAAAGGTTTCAGTGTCATATAAATAATAGTAGATATTAAACCCGCTAATGATTTGCTTGTCGAACAATTAACAAGTTCGAAAAACTAAAACTATAATCATGGCACCACAAGATTTAAAGCCAGGAACAATTGTAAAAGATAAAGCGGGAAATATAAATTTTGGTCTTCCAGTCCAGGTAATTGCTGAAAGTAATGCAGAACTCATGGTTGCCTATGTAAACCTTGATGGCAACTACCAGGAAAGCTGGTTGATGAAAGATCATGCTTTGCAATTAGAAGTACAGGGAACCAAGCTTCATAACCTCAATCCTGCATTGTTCTAACCATACATTACGATTTCTTTTTGCCAGCTGCATATGCATCTTCTATAACTTTGGCGATCTCAAAAACATCACCAATGGCTGAAGATCTAAGCATACATCAAGGCACTAAAGAAGAGCAATACCAGTTTTTGCTACCACAAATAAAGGGTTTGCTTACAGGCGAAGACGACTTGGTGGCAAACATGGCTAACGTAGCTGCAGCACTAAAAGAGCAGTTCAACTTTTTTTGGGTAGGCTTTTATGTAGTAAAGAATGGCGAATTGGTGCTGGCACCTTTTCAAGGGCCGGTGGCATGTACACGTATAAGAAAGGGCCGTGGTGTTTGTGGTACCAGCTGGGCAGAAAATAAAACACTCATTGTTCCGGATGTAGAAAATTTTCCGGGGCACATAGCCTGCAGTAGTTTATCCAAATCAGAGATTGTTGTTCCGGTTCGTAAAGACGACGAAGTAGTAGGTGTGCTGGATGTTGATAGCAGTGAGTTAGACAGTTTTGATGATACCGACGCAAAATATCTTGAAGAGATCGTAAAGATGATCAACTGGTAGCTAGGCTTCATAATGGGCGTATGGCATAATTATTAAGATATAGATGCTAAACGTACATCATGAATAAATTGCTTCGAGGGTTAATAGCCGGTTATGGCGCAAAAAAATTAGGCGGTGGCTGCTTCAGCACTATCATTATATTCATTCTTATCTTCTGGGCACTAGGTCAGTGTAACTAGTTCTGTTTTCATTTTTATTAAGGCGTTGTTACTACTGATGATTACTACATATCAATAGTATCGTCATGCCTGTTTCATTGATTTTTTCACCATTTGGAAATTTAAGCAGCTACTTTAGAAAAATCAGTTACTTTAAATCTTGTCAATCAAAGTAACTGTATGTGCAATGAAAACGATGGCAAATGCCATAACGAATCAAGAAGAGACTTTCTAAAAGTTTCCGGTATACTTACAGCGCTAGCCATAACACCGGCAAGCGTTGTAAAAGCAGCCGAAGAAAATTGGGATGAAGGCATTGCTTCAGCCATTGAAAAGATGCCCATAAAGCTGGAGGTTAATGGAGTTGTCCATTCACTTTCTGTAGAGCCGCGGGTTACACTACTCGATCTGTTACGCGAACAACTACATCTTACAGGTTCTAAAAAAGGCTGCGACCTTGGCCAGTGCGGCGCCTGTACAGTTCATGTGGATGGCAAACGTATTAACTCCTGTCTTACGCTGGCCGTTATGCAAAACGGCAAAAAAATAACTACCATAGAAGGACTTGCAAAAGGAGATGAATTACATCCTATGCAAGCTGCTTTCATCAAGCACGATGGTTTCCAATGCGGCTACTGTACACCCGGGCAAATAATGAGTGCCGTGGCTTGTATAAAAGAAGGTCATGCAAATACGGAAGCCGAGATACGAGAATACATGAGTGGCAATATCTGCCGCTGTGGTGCTTATTCTAATATTGTTGCAGCCATCAAAGAAGTAAAAGAAGGAGGTAAAAGCATATGATCCAGTTCAGCTATATAAAACCTCTGAGCCAGCGTGCAGCAATAGATGCATTAAGAAAAGATCCAACCGCGCAGTTCATAGCAGGTGGAACCAACCTGGTAGACCTGATGAAACGAGGTGTTTCTGCTCCACAAAAATTGATTGATATAAATGCACTCCCACTAAAGCAAATAGCACAGCAGGAAGGAAAGATAAACATCGGTGCACTTGCTCTTAACGGTGCAGTTTCGGAGCATCCGCTCATTGTTTCTAAACTTCCTTTGCTTTCTCTTGCATTACAAGCCGGCGCCTCTGCACAACTACGTAATATGGCTACCGTAGGTGGCAATATGATGCAGCGCACACGTTGCCCATATTTTTACGAAACCAGTTTGCCCTGCAATAAAAGAGAACCAGGATCAGGCTGTAGTGCATTAGAAGGTTATAACCGCATGCATGCCATCTTCGGTCATAGCAATAGCTGCATAGCTGTTCATCCAAGCGATATGTCTGTAGCCATGGCAGCACTTAATGCTACTGTTTTAGTAGAAGGTCCAAAAGGAAAAAGAGCAATACCATTTACTGATTTTCACAAGCTGCCGGGCGATACTCCTCAAAAAGACAATACACTGCAACCAGGAGAACTGATAGTAGGTGTGAATGTGCCTGAACAACCATTTACTAAACATGTTCATTACCTGAAAATAAGAGATCGCGCCTCGTATGCTTTTGCACTGGTATCTGTTGCCGCTGCATTGCACCTTGATGGAAAAACCATAAAAGATGCAAGACTGGCTATGGGTGGTGTTGCACATAAACCGTGGAGATTGGCAGATGCAGAAAAACATTTAGTAGGTAAACGTGCAACGGAAGAAACTTTCTTGCAAGCTGCGGAGATCGCTATGCAAGGAGCAAAAGCTTTTAAGCATAATGCATTTAAAATACCCATGGGTAAAAATGCTATTGTGGAAGCTTTAAAAACAGCTGCCGCAAAAACCTGATGTTTAAAAGATGTTCCTCGTTACCTGATTTAATTACCTGGTCTTGCAGCTGCTGCAAAACCCTTCCAACTACATTATGAGCAAACATTTATTTTTTGCAGAACCCAACGAAGGACTTGACCGTGTAGATGGTCGTGCTAAAGTAACCGGTGCTGCTAAGTATAGCGCAGAATACGAACTGCCTAAACTGGTTCATGCAGTACTGGTAGAAAGTAAAATAGCCAAAGGCACTATTGCTTCTATTGAATATAAAAAAGCTGAAAAAGCACCCGGTGTCATAGCTGTTCTTTCGCATGTAAATGCACCAAAAGTTCCGGGCTACGATACAGGTGATAATCCTGCGAAACCACCTACACTTGGACAGCCGCTGCGGGTGTTCTACGACAACAAGATCTACTTTAGCGGACAACCTATAGCTATAGTAGTTGCTGATACTTTTGAGCGCGCACTACATGCCGCCACTTTAGTAAATGTGCAATACAATAAAGAAGCACATGAAACTGACCTGTACGAAAACATCAGCAAAGGAGTTACACCACGTAACCAACGCGGAGCTGATTACAAACGAGGTGAAGCAAATGCATACAAAAATGCACCGGTACAAATAGAGGCTGAATACATCATGCCAATAGAAGTTCACAATCCAATGGAGCTTCATTCCACCATAGCAGTTTGGAACGCCAACAAGTTGATGGTGTACGACAAAACGCAAGGTGTAAAGGCTACTCAGAGAAGTTTGATGGATGCCTTCAAACTAAAGGAAGAAGACGTGCAGGTGAATGCAGATTTTGTAGGCGGAGGATTTGGTTCTGCATTGCGCACATGGCCTCATGTAATAGCGACTGTGCTTGCAGCCAAACATGTGGACAGACCGGTAAAGCTTATGCTTACAAGGCCGCAAATGTTTACCATGGTAGGCTACCGCCCTTACGCTATACAGAAGATAGGATTAGGCGCTACTAAAGATGGCAAGCTTACCGGCATCACACATGAAGCTATTGGCAACACTTCCACCTATGAAGAATTCACGGAAGGCGTAGTGAACATGTCGCGGTTTATGTACGACTGCCCAAATGTAAATACAGTGTACAAGATCGTTCCTTTAGATCTTAGCACACCTACATGGAAGCGTGGACCTGGCGAAGCTACAGGAGCTTTTGCTTTGGAGTCTGCCATTGATGAAATGGCTTATGCTGTGAACATGGACCCGGTAGAGTTCAGGTTGAAAAATTATGCTGAAACAGATCCGCAGCGCAACCTGCCTTTCTCCAGCAAGTTTTTAAAACAGGCGTACCAGATGGGTGCAGATGCCATTGGTTGGAACAAGCGCAACCCAAAGCCTCGCAGCATTAAAGAGGGAGAATGGCTGGTTGGCTACGGTATGGGATCTGGTGTATTCAATGCCGGAAGAGGAAGAGCAACGGTAAGAGCTGTATTATTAGCCGACGGTTCATTGGTGATACAAAGTGCGGTGAGCGATAGCGGGCCAGGCACTGCAACCGCCATGACAGGCATAGCTGCTGAAACCATGGGTATGTCGCCTGCTCGCATTACTTTCGAAATGGGTGACTCTTCTCTCCCACCAGGACCTACACAAGGTGGCTCTACTACTGTATCCACGCTTGGCTCGGCAGTATATGATGTATGTGTTGCACTGCAACAAAAACTGCTGGATATGGCTGTAGCAAAACATACTGCTTTTGCCAACCTGCAGTTGAAAGATGTAACCTTCAATGATGGTACTATTGCTCCTGCTAACAATGCAGCAGCAAGTGTGTCGCTCACTTCGTTACTACAACAGCACAACCTGCCGGAAGTAGAGATAACAATAGAATCGCAAGGTGGCGACGAGCGGCAGAAGTATTCTATTTATTCTTTCTCTGTTCATTTTACTCAAGTACATGTACACCCTACTACAGGTGTGGTGCGGGTAAAACGAGCCATCACAGTAGCCGATGCCGGAAAGATCGTGAACAAGAAAACAGCAGGCAACCAGATGATTGGTGGTGTGGTAGGTGGTATAGGAATGGCCCTTATGGAAGAGGCTGTTGTTGATCATCGTTTTGGACGGATAGTGAACAACAACTTTGCAGATTATCATGTGCCTGTACATGCAGATGTACCACATGTAGAAGTTTTATTTGTAGATAAAAAAGACCCGATCATCAATCCTATCGGATCAAAAGGTTTGGGTGAAATAGCAATCATAGGATATGCTGCAGCTGTTGCCAATGCTATCTATCATGCTACGGGTAAACGTATTCGTGAATTACCTATCACGCCAGATAAGTTGATAATGTAACGTTTTAGTCAATAAGTATAATACCTCAGGAGCTGCCAAAAGCAGCTCCTTTTCTTTTATATAGCTGTTGATTTGTCTTTACAATTTGATAATGAAAAACAAGCTATTTCGGCACAACGACTAACCCTAGATAACACTCCTTCAGGAAGGGAGATATCTCCACAGCAACAAGGGCTTGCGCAGCATTAAGAAGGGTTTTTTATGGTCTTCTTCAACAAACTCATCAGGCATAAATATTTCTCTAATTAAGGAACGAAGCACGACCAACATCTTGGAAACTGAAGAGCATAAAAATGAAAAACCATGCAACAGATAAAGATCTTCTGGTGGGGCTTGATGATTAGTTTTCTAGGCACTTTACCATTAGGAACATTGAATGTTTCTATCACCAATGTATCGGTACAAGATGGAATAATGGCAGCCTGGTGGTTTGCACTGGGAGCAACAATAGTAGAAGTGGTCTATGTGCGCCTGGCTCTGGTAGCTATGGATAAAGTGATGAAGCGGCAAAAGGTTTTTAAAGCTTTTGAATGGCTGACCGTCTTGCTGTTGTTTGCATTATCAATATTTAGCTTAATTGCTGCTGTTCAGATGAAAGGTTTAGGTGCTGCTGTTCCTTCATATGCTATGTCACCTTTTGCGCTGGGCGCTTTTCTCAGTCTTATCCATCCACTGCATATTCCCTTTTGGTTTGGCTGGAGCACCATTCTCATCAACAGGAAAATACTAATCCCATCCTGCAATAACTACCACGCATATGTTGGCGGCATGGCCATAGGTTCAATGATCGGTTTGGGCCTTTTCATCTATGGAAGCCAGATTGCCATCTCGCAGATAAAGACCAACCAACATGTCATCAATTACATCATTGGTTTTATCCTATTACTCACCGCGCTCATCCAAACATACAGGCTGCTACCGCAAAGAGTGATGACGAGGATCAAGGCTTAGGCTGGATGCTTCGCTTGATGTTGGAGGTTGGAAGTTGGAGGTTGGAGGTGGATGCTGGATGTTGGATGTTGGATGCTAGATGTCGGATGTCTGATGTCTGATGTTGTGGTCAGGTGATGTTTTGAATTTTGACTTTTGACTTTTGACTTAAATTTTGCATTCTCCCACTGCTAGCGAAATAATCCTTATTTTCATTGCACTGCTTGCTATACGTGTATCCATAAACGTAAATAGTCAAGCACATGCATCTTACACCCCGGGAGTCGGAAAAACTACTGCTGTTTCTAGCAGGAGAACTTGCACAAAAAAGAAAGGATCGCGGACTTAAGTTAAATTACCCCGAAGCCATAGCACTCATCAGCAGCCACCTGCAGGAAGCAGCACGCGATGGTAAATCTGTAGCCGAACTGATGAGCTATGGCGCCACCATCCTCAGCCGCGAAGATGTGATGGAAGGCATTCCTGAAATGATCGACGAGATACAGATCGAAGCCACTTTCCCCGATGGCACCAAGCTAGTTACGGTCCACCACCCCATTCGCTAACCGCATCAATCCACTAACATGATACCCGGAGAATACATTTTAGCCAAAGGAGATATATTATGCAATGCAGGCAGGGAAACCACCCAATTAATCGTGGTGAACAAGGGCGACAGGCCCGTACAGGTAGGTTCTCATTTCCATTTTTTTGAAGTAAACAAGATAATGGACTTTGACCGGGAAAAAGCTTTTGGCATGCGGCTCAACATAGCTGCTGGCACTGCTGTCCGCTTCGAGCCCGGTGAACAAAAAGAGGTAGAGCTGGTAAGCTTTGGTGGCAACAAAAAGCTCTTTGGTTTTAGCAACCTTACTGATGGAGATACTTCAGGCGCAAGCAAACAAGCAGCACTTGAAAAAGCTGCAGCCCTACACTTCAAAAACAACCCGCAATGAGTTTGTACATCAACCGCACAAGGTATGCCAATATGTATGGCCCCACCACCGGCGATAAAGTAAGACTAGGCGACACTGAACTATTGATAGAAATAGAAAGGGATTATACCGTATATGGCGACGAAGCCAAGTTTGGAGGCGGCAAAACCATCCGTGATGGTATGGCACAGTCAGCAACTGCACTCCGCTCAGAAGATGTGCTGGATTTTGTTATCACCAGTGTGATCATCATCGATCATTGGGGCATAGTGAAGGCTGATATAGGTATAAAGGATGGCAAGGTGGTAGGTGTTGGCAAAGCAGGCAATCCCGATACAATGGATGGAATAACACCTGGCTTGGTTATCGGCGCATCTACTGAGGTACATGGTGGCGCAGGACTTATTGCCACTGCAGGAGGCATCGACACGCATATACATTTCATCTGTCCGCAGCAGGTGGATCATGCACTCTTCAGTGGTATCACTACCATGCTGGGTGGCGGTACGGGACCTGCCGATGGCACTAGTGCCACAACGGTTACTCCCGGTGCATGGAACATCCGCAAGATGCTGGAAGCCGCCGATGCGTTCCCGATGAACCTAGGCTTTTTCGGCAAAGGCAACTGTGCGACCACGGCCCCTATTGCTGAGCAGGTAGAAGCAGGTGCATGCGGTTTGAAGATCCATGAAGACTGGGGATCTACACCCGCTGTAATTGATGCATGTTTAACTGTAGCCGACGAGTATGATGTGCAGGTGGCTATTCATACAGATACGCTCAATGAAGGCGGCTTTTTGGAGGACACCATGAACGCCATCAATGGCCGAGTGATCCATACCTTTCATACCGAGGGAGCTGGTGGTGGTCATGCACCGGATATTATCAAGGCTTCCATGTATCCCAATGTACTTCCTTCATCTACCAATCCTACGCGGCCTTTCACTGTTAATACTATCGACGAGCACCTGGACATGTTGATGGTCTGTCACCATCTTGACAAGTCGGTACCTGAAGATGTGGCATTTGCCGATTCGCGTATACGACCAGAGACCATTGCTGCGGAAGATATACTGCACGACATGGGAGTATTTAGCATGATGAGTTCCGACTCGCAAGCAATGGGACGTGTGGCAGAAGTAATAACACGCACCTGGCAAACCGCAGATAAAATGAAGAAACAACGTGGTGCACTACCAGAAGATGCTGCCAACAACAACGACAACTTCAGGGTAAAAAGATATGTTGCTAAATACACCATCAATCCTGCTATCAGTCATGGCATATCAAGCATTGTAGGATCCATTGAACCAGGTAAACTGGCTGATATTGTACTATGGAAGCCGATGATGTTTGGCGCCAAGCCGGAGATGAGCATCAAAGGTGGAATGATCATCGCCAGCCGAATGGGCGACCCGAATGCTTCTATTCCTACACCCCAACCTGTTATATACCGCCACATGTTTGGTGCTTTTGGTAAAGCTCTTCATGAGACCTGTATCACATTTGTTTCGCAGGCTTCTATTGATAACGGCACCATTGAAAAATATGGACTGCAAAAGATTGTAGTGCCGGTAAAGAACTGCAGGAATATTTCAAAAAAAGATCTTGTACACAACGATGCTACGCCACAAATTGATGTAAACCCGGAGAATTACGAAGTGAAGGTAGATGGTGAACTCATCACCTGCGAGCCTGTGAAAGAAGTGCCACTGGCACAGCGGTATTTTCTATTTTAAACACCTAAGGCGTAGCTATGATGATACAACAAAAGTTAGGAAACCTTGCATCGTTTGCTGATGAAGGAAGAGCAATTGACAGGCTGTCGATAGAATGGTACGAGAGCAGTAAAAGAATACTGAATAAGAAGACACAATCGGGTAAAGAGGTGGTGCTTAAATTTTTAAATGAACCTCCGCAACTGCAGCAGGATGATGTATTGCATGCAGATGAAACCACTTTGATAGTAGTGGACATAATAGCATGCGAAGCAATGACTTTTAAACCGTCTACCATGTATGAAATGGCATATGTATGCTACGAGATCGGCAACAAACACCTGCCACTTTACTACCAGGATGATACTATACTCATTCCGTACGACGCTCCTACTTTCAAGATGCTGCAGGCTGCAGGTTTTGATCCGCAGGTAGAACAACGAAAACTACAGAACCAGGTAAAAACATCCGTTGCACCACATGCGCACAAAGGCAGCAGCGAAAGCTTGTTCTCCCGTATATTAAAACTGACCACACCTACCAATGACTAACCAGTTGCTTGCGCTTTTACAGCTTACAGATCCTACTTTACCCATAGGTGGCTTTTCACATTCAGCAGGGTTAGAAACCTATGTACAACAGGAAATAGTAAATGATAAAACATCAGCGAAAGAATTTATTGAAAAACAGCTATCGCAGAACTTACTGCATACAGACGCAGCCATTGCCTCACTGGCTTTTGATGCTGCAAAGAACAATGATGTGCAGGCGTTGCATGAATTGGATGAGTTATGTAATGCAGTGAAGCTGGCTAGTGAAATGCGGCTCGCCAGCCACAAACTTGGAACACGTTTATTAAAAATTTATACACCCTTATGCCATGGCGAAACAATTGAAATATATGCTAGCACTAAACAGAAAAATGCATCGCACTACTGCACCGTATTCGGCTTATTAGCAGCAACCCTTGGCATCAACAAACAAGCTGCCTTGTATGGCTTTTTGTATAACGCCGCAGTAGGTATGGTAACCAATAGCGTAAAGCTGGTACCACTCGGGCAGCAGGACGGGCAGGAAATCCTTTTCAGCTTGCACACACTAATAGCCGATGTAGCTACACAGGCCATGACACCAGATAAAGAAATGATCGGCTTATGCTGCACCGGCTTTGATGTACGTTGTATGCAACATGAGCAGTTGTATTCGAGGTTGTATATGTCGTAAGGCAGTTTAGAGTTTCTGGTTTATTGTTCCTGGTGGGGTTCGTGATGGATAAAGAGTGGCTGATTTTTTAAGAATTTCCACCTGACTACACCTCTAAAATTTTATGGTTAAACAACAACGAGCCTCAAATAAACAAGAACCAGGAACAAGGAACTAGAAACAAAAACAAAAAATCAGAAACTTCAAATTCTACAATGACCCAAAGAACATACGTTAAGATTGGAATAGCAGGCCCTGTAGGCTCGGGCAAAACAGCACTGATAGAAAGGCTTAGCAGGGCAATGAGCAATGAATATTCAATAGCAGTTATCACCAATGACATTTATACAAAAGAAGATGCCGAGTTTCTTACTAAGAATAGCCTCTTGCCTGCTGAACGCATCATTGGTGTAGAAACAGGTGGCTGTCCGCATACAGCCATCCGCGAAGATGCCAGCATGAACCTGGAAGCGGTGGAGGAAATGGCTGCACGCTTCCCTGATGTTCAGATCATCTTCATTGAAAGTGGAGGTGATAATCTTTCGGCTACATTCAGCCCCGACCTTGCCGACCTCACCATATTTGTGATAGACGTAGCTGAAGGTGATAAAATACCGCGCAAAGGCGGCCCCGGCATTACACGATCTGACCTGCTTGTTATAAACAAGATAGACCTTGCGCCTTATGTAAATGCAAGCCTTGAAGTGATGGAACACGATGCCAAGAAGATGCGAAAGGGCGCTCCTTTTGTTTTTACCAATCTTATGAGCCTGCACGGGTTAGATACGGTTATTGGCTGGATAAAGAAGTATGCATTAACCGAGGATATAGAAGTAGAAGCACTTGCATTATGCCGTTGATAGCCAAAGTACATATAGCTACCAGGTTTCGCAATGGTAAAACAATACTGCAGTCATCGTTTTGCAACCAACCGTACAAACTGGCTGATATCACTGAAGATAGAAAGGAGCAGCGCCTGAGACTAATGATGATGTGTTCATCACCCGGGATACTGGATGGCGATGACTATGATATTGTAATTGATGTAAACGAACAATGTGAGCTAGAGCTGCAAACGCAGTCCTTCCAGCGTTTGTTTACCATGAAGAAGGGTGCCAAGCAAAAGATGCAGGTGAACATTGCAGCCGGCGGATCTTTGAAGTTCCTGCCTCACCCGGTAGTACCGCATGAAGGTGCCATCTATGCTTCTTCATATAGTATTTACTTACACGCCAACAGCAGCTTGTTATGGGGAGAAGTGATCAGTTGTGGCAGAAAATTGAATGGCGAAGTTTTCCGGTTTACCTCCTACCAGAATACAACTTCTGTATACATGGCAGGTAAACTTGTTATAAAAGAGAATATTCTGCTGCAACCTGCAAAGATGGACCTACAAGCTATTGGTCAGTTGGAAGGCTATACACACCAGGCGACGCTACTCTACATCAACGATGCGGTTGATATTTTTTCTATTATGGAAGCTTTACATTCCTACCTGCTGCCACAGCAAGATGTAGCATTTGGTGTAAGCCAGCTACCGGTGAAAGGAATCATCATCAGGCTTATGGGATATAAAGCAGGGCAACTGCATGAGATACTGTTACAGGCTGCTACAACCATAGAAAATCATAATCAACAAACGCTAAAACCGGAGGAATATGTCGCCTGAGTTGCAACTACTACTTACCACCTCCATTGGGATCGCTTTCCTGCATACACTGTCGGGCCCGGATCATTACCTGCCGTTCATTGCTTTATCACGATCACGTGGATGGTCCGTCGGCCGCACCATCTCGTGGACCATATTGTGTGGTTGCGGTCATGTTTGGAGTTCTGTATTACTTGGTCTTGGTGGCGCCGCCATTGGTTGGTCGCTGGCTAAAATTGACTGGCTGGAAGGCATGCGTGGTGGACTGGCAGCATGGAGCTTGTTCGTGTTTGGATTGATTTATTTAGTGTGGGGCTTGTGGCGCGCCAACAGCAACAAGCGGCACAAGCACTTTGATGTAAACAACGACGGCAGCGTCTATGTATACGAGCACAAGCAAGGTGAGGTGGTGGCGCCCAAAGACAGGCACGCAGTAACACCATGGGTAATGTTCCTCATCTTCCTGCTGGGTCCATGCGAGCCGATGATACCACTGCTATACTTTCCTGCTGCCAAACATTCGTGGAAAGCAATGCTGCTTATGATAGGCGTGTACACCTTGTTTACACTTGTTACCATGATCGGGATGGTACTGCTGGGCTACTATGGCATCTCGTTCTTCAACACCAGTAAGATGGAGCGGTATATGCACGCATTAGGCGGAGCCACCATCACCATCTGTGGTGCGGGTATGCTGTGGTGGGAATGGTAAAGACGTGTACAAAACAAAGAAGCCGCTCTTTTGAAGCGGCTCCTATATTCGATTGAAGAGTAGTTATTGTTTAGGCGAATCAGCACCTACGGTCACTTCTTCCCATGCATCAATATCGCGTTGTAGTTCCATTATTTTGTTACGAGCACCACGCAAAGCACCTGCGCCTAATAGTAAGCGCAACGGCGGGTTTTCAGATTCAACAGCCTTTATGATAGCCTCTGCAGCCTTTACCGGGTCACCGGGCTGATTGCCGCTATAACCACGAATGCTGTTCTTGTTTTTACCTGCGGTCTCAGCATAATCTTCAATCTCTATTTTACTATTGTTGGCTGAGCGTCCGGCCCAATCGGTACGGAAACCACTCGGTGCTACAATGGTTACTTTTATTCCAAGATGAGCCGTTTCTTTTGCCAGCGATTCCGACAAACCATCCACTGCATACTTGGTAGCGTTATAAAAACCAACCGCAGGAAAAGAAACAAGTCCTCCAATAGAAGAGACATTTACCACATGACCACTGCGTTGTTTCCGCATGATAGGCAAGACTTCTTTGGTCATATTTGCAAGGCCAAAAAAATTGATCTCGAACATGCGGCGAACTTCCTCATCTTCGCTTTCTTCTATTGCACCAAAATAGCCAATACCAGCATTATTCACCAGTACATCAATGCGGCCAAACTTTTCCACCGCCTGTTGAACAGAAGAAGTGATATCTGCTGGCTGCGTTACATCCAGCTTTACTGCAATAGCCGTGTCTGGATAGCCATCTACAATATCTTGTATATCTGCCGGCTTACGTGCCGTTACAACCACCTTATCTCCTTTTTGTAATGCAGCCTGGGCCAGGTAGCGGCCAAAGCCAGTAGAACAACCAGTGATGAACCAAACTTTAATCATTTTATAGAATTGTTTTATTAATAGAGAGATGAATGAAGCAGTAAAAATTGTTCCGCTTTGGCGCCTGCTGCTGACCCCGCCAATTAAGCAGCATTAAGCCTGATTAAAACGGAAATAAAACATGTTTATGTGATAGTTTGGCAGCAGCAGTTCGTATAATTTTACTTTCTTATTTAATATGAATTTCATGCTGCGTATTATCATAATCGCGTTCTTGATGGCTTTTAGTTTGAGCACTAGTGCCCAAACATAGTGGGAGTTGTGCAAAGATAAAAACGGGATAAAAATTTACAGTGCTAAAGAAGGCACGGCCAAGTATAAGTCGATAAAAGTAGAAGCAATCATTCCCGGTAACCTGGAGCGGCTCTTAAAGATCATGATGGATCCTAACAGTAACAAAGACTGGATTTATCGTACCCACCAGTCGTATCTATTGCAGCGCTATAGCAACAACGAGGTTCTTTCTTATACTGAGACTTCACTTCCGTGGCCGGCGAGTAACCGCGATGTCCCGCTTCGCGTAAAGATGTCGATGGATGAAAAGAATGGCTCGCTGAAGATATATTCAACCGGGGTTCCCAATGCCATTCCTGAAAAAGCAGGGATTGTACGCATTCCCTACTTCAATAGCGTGTGGGACATACGTTACAAGGACGCAAACACGCTTTACATTATCTACAATCTGCAAATGGATCCTGGAGGAAATATTCCAGCTTGGGTGACGAATATGTTTGTAGCTAAAGGACCATATGAAACTTTTGTAAAGCTGTCTGAGCTGATGAAGCAGCCAGTGCTTACTGCAAAATAGTTACTACATATCCGTCTTTATCTTCTTAAAACTTGCAGTCAATCCTTTAATCAGCGATGAACTAAAACCCTGGTGTTCCATTTCGTTTAAGCCAGCTATGGTACAACCTTTTGGCGTGGTCACTTTGTCTATCTCCTGCTCAGGGTGCGTCTTCAGCCGCAATAGCAGGTCTGCTGCACCTTTTACCGTTTGCGCAGCTATCAATGTAGCCGTGGCAGCACTAAAACCTATCTCTATTCCTCCCTGTATATTGGCCCTGATGTAGCGCATGGCATAAGCAGTACCACATGCTCCCAGTACTGTTGCTGCATCCATCAGTTGCTCGTCTATTTCCACCGTTTTACCTAGTTGATCAAACAGGTCGTGAACATAACCCACCTGCTCCAGCTTTGCAAATTGGCTGCAGATACAGGTCATGCTTTCCTGTATAGCAATTGCAGTATTTGGCATAGCCCTAAACAAAGGCAATTGTTTTCCAATGATATTGTGCAGGTCTTTTATATAAACACCCGTAACAACAGAGATCAGCAGGTGTCTGCTCTCGTCTAGTTTATCTTTTATCTCATCCAACACCTGCTGCACCTGGAAAGGCTTTACAGCAAGAATTATAACATCAGCAAAACGAACAGCTTCTTTATTATCGTTGCTCACCAGCACGCCTTTCTCTTCCAGCGCTTCCAGTGTAGCGATGTTTCGTTTGGTAATGATGATGTGCTCGCTACGCTGAAAACCGCTGCTGATAAGACCTTCAGCTATCGCTGTTCCGAGGTTGCCGCCGCCAATGATGGCTATTTTATTGTTCATGATGATGTTGGTTGGTGTAGAAGCTACCAAATTTAAATGCAATAGGTTTAAATAAGAAGAGCTGCTTTTGTAGCAGCTCTTAAATCATTTTGCGAAGCTTAAAGCTTCACCAGGTAATTGCGTACATAATCTATCACGCCTTCTTCTAAAGAATAAAATTCGTCTGTATAACCTGCATCTCGAAGCTTTTTCATATTAGCTTCTGTGAAATATTGATACTTATCCCTGATGTCTTCAGGCATGTCAATAAACTGGATGTTTGGCTCTTTATCAAGTCCTGCAAAAGTGGCTTTTACCAGGTCTGCAAAGGCTCTTGCTTTTCCTGTTCCAAGGTTATATAATCCAGGTTCGAGGTTGGAAGTTGTAGGTTGAGAGTTGGAAGACGCTGTATCATTTATTTTTTTCATCATCCAGCCAATCACCTTCACCACATCCTTTACATATACAAAATCGCGTAGTTGCTCGCCATCCTTAAAATCAGGGCGGTGGCTACGGAACAGTTTTACTACGCCATCTTTCTTTACCTGGTTGAATGAATGCCAGATCACGCTGGCCATTCTTCCCTTATGGTATTCATTCGGGCCATATACATTGAAGAATTTTAGGCCTGCCCAGAAAGGCGGCGTTGCACCTTGTTGTATCGCCCATTTATCAAATTCATTTTTACTAACACCATACGGGTTCAGCGGCTTCAGTTGGAAGATAACTTCATGATCATCATTGTAGCCCAATTCACCTGCACCATATGTAGCTGCTGACGATGCATAAATAAGCGGCACGTTGTGCTGTACGCAGTAGTTCCATACATTCTGCGAATACTCCACATTCAGCTCCTGGTGAATAGAATAATCGAATTCTGTTGTATCAGTACGTGCACCCAGGTGAATGATAAAATCGATCTTTGGTTCATGCTGCTGTAGCCATGCAAATAAGTTGTAGCGTTCAACTATCTCCAGGTACTCCTTCCCCTCCCAGTTGCTACGCTTTGCTTCTACTCCAAAATCATCTACAAGGATAAGATTGTGATAGCCCCGACCGTTGAGGTACTCTACCATTTGGCTACCAATAAAACCTGCAGCACCAGTAACTATTATTGCACCTTGCTTTTTTGCTGGAGTTTCATTCTCCTCTTCTTGTAGCAGCGAATTAAAATCGATGTTCATGTAGTTGTAGAATATGCGATGTATGGGTTTAAAAACCTTTTACTTCTCCTTTGCCTTTTATGCCTTCCTTCTGCATTACCTGCGCTTTCTCATCATCTATTGAAACAACTTGCGAAGGCGCTACTGTACGGGCAATGGCATTCTCATACAAGTCTTTCCACTCGTTGATGTGGCCCCACGATACACCTTCCATGTCTATGTCACCTTCAGTTACTACGCCCAAATATTCATGCGGAATATTCCATGCTTTCAGAAACTCAATCACAGCTTCAGCATTTTTTATAGTACAGGATATTACTGCGCGGCTTTGCGCTTCGCCAAACCAGAAGCCATCAGGCCTGATGTTGTTTTGCGTCTGCTGTACATCGAAGCCAAGACTACGGTTGAAACCACTTTCCATCAGGGTTGTTATCAGGCCACCTTCGCTGATGTCGTGGCAGCTTTGCAGCAGTCCCTGTTGTATCAGTTGTTTGATCGCTTGTTGCAGTAAAAATTCTGCATCAACATCAAATTCCGGTGCAGGTGAGTATTCTACACCAACTATTTTATGCAGGTATTCCGAGCTGTTGATATCAGCCGTTCCTGTACCCAACATGTATATCACATCGGTGGCTTGTTTGAAATCAAGCGTCATCCTTTTTTCTACATCATCCAGTACGCCTACCATACCTATTGTAGGTGTAGGATAAACAGCACCATCCGGGTTTTGATTGTAGAAGCTTACGTTACCACCTGTTACAGGCGTATCAAATTTGCGGCATGCATCACCCATACCTTTTACCGCATATACAAACTGGTAATACACTTCAGGATCGAAAGGATTACCAAAGTTGAGACAGTTGGTTACACCCAAAGGCTCACCACCGCTACAAACAATATTTCTTGCAGCTTCAGCCACTGCTATCATTCCTCCTTTGTAAGGATCAGCAAATACATAGCGGCTGTTACAATCTACGGTTACAGCCAGCGCTTTGCCTGTTCCTTTTGCAAGTACAATGGCGGCATCACTTGGTGCATTGGTGCTCATATTGGCAGCACCCACCATGCTATCGTATTGGTTAAAGATGTAGCGCTTGCTGGCGATGTTAGGCAACTGCAACAGTTGCTTCGCTACTTCTTTCAGATCTTCAGGCACAGGCACTGTAGCCGGATCAAAAGCTTTTATTTTTTCAAAATAAGCAGGCTCACGATACTCACGATCGTTTTGTGGAGCACCACCACCCAGCACTAAACTTTCAGCATTTAATACTGCTTCCAGTTCTCCATTCATATAAAACTGCAGCAAGCCGGTATTGGTTACCACGCCTATCTCGCTACATGGCATATCCCATTTATCAAAAACAGCCAGCACTTCCGCTTCTTTTCCTTTCTCCACCACTATCAGCATACGCTCCTGGCTTTCGCTCAGCAACAGCTCCCATGCCTTCATATTTTGCTGGCGTGTAGGCACCTTCTCCAGGTGAATTACCATTCCTACTTCACCCTTTGCACTCATTTCGCTGGTACTACAGATAATGCCTGCTGCACCCATATCCTGCATACCTACTACCGCTCCTGTTTGTATCACTTCCAGGCAAGCTTCCAGCAGTTTCTTCTCCTGGAAAGGATCGCCTACCTGTACCGCCGGCAGTTCTTCTACGCTATCTTCAGTAATATCGGCACTAGCAAAGCTTGCACCGCCCATACCGTCTTTACCGGTAGCACTTCCAACTATAAAAACAGGATTACCTTCTCCTTTTGCAGTAGCACTAATGGTTTCACCATTACGCACTATGCCCACGCTCATTGCGTTCACCAAAGGATTGGTATGATAACGTTCTTCAAAATAAACTTCGCCACCTACAGTAGGCACACCAAAGCAGTTGCCGTAGTGACCAATTCCATGCACCACACCATTGAGCAGGTGCTGCGTTTTTGGCTCTTCTATTTTACCAAAACGTAAACTATTAAGCGCTGCTATAGGACGAGCGCCCATAGTAAATATATCGCGGTGAATACCACCTACACCCGTAGCCGCTCCCTGGAAGGGTTCAATAGCACTTGGGTGATTATGACTTTCTATTTTGAACACTACGCCCCAGCCATCGCCAATATCCATCAAACCTGCGTTCTCCTCACCTGCTGCTACCAGCATCTTCTCACTGTCGCGTGGCAAAGTCTTCAGCCATTTTATCGAGTTCTTGTAACTGCAGTGTTCACTCCACATTACACTGTACGCACACAACTCGGTAAAGTTGGGCGTGCGTCCCATGATCTCTTTTATTTTTTCGAATTCTCCTTCGGTAAGTCGAAGCTGTTGGGCGGTTTGTACGTTCACTTCCATAAGGCTGCGAAGGTAAGAAAGTGAAATAAGTAGGCAAGTTGAAGTTTCTGTTTCTGCCAGATGATAAAAAAGAGAATTATGGAGCAAGCAATTGTACTACTGTCAGCCCCGGTTGCGTCGCACACTTCAGCTGTAGCGATCGCTTCAGCCATAAGCTCAGCCACCGAATTCTCACTTATCAACTTCTCAACCTATCAACCAATCAACCAACACCCCACATTAGCATATAATTACATATCGCAGCTCATCCTTCATTAGCCGCTACCACTCTATATAATTACCTTTGCGTAATGAAATCGACGACCCCAAATATTCGCCATTTAAGTTTAGAGGAGCTAACCAACTATTTTGAGCAGTTAGGCGAAAAGAAATTCAGGGCAAAACAGGTATACGAGTGGGTTTGGAGCAAACAAGCACACTCTTTTGAAGCTATGACCAATCTTAGCAAAGAGCTCAGGTCAAAACTGGCTGAGCACTTTGTACTTCCTGCGCTAAATGTAGAAACTACCCAATACAGCGCCGACGGCACCATCAAGAGCCGCTTCAAGACGGTTGACAATCATATGGTAGAAGGTGTGCTTATTCCTACCGAAAGCCGCTACACAGCTTGTGTATCATCACAGATTGGCTGTAGCCTTAGCTGTAAGTTTTGCGCTACCGGCTACATGGACCGCAAACGTAACCTTGACTACGATGAGATCTACGACGAGGTAGTACTAATAAACCAGCAGACAGAACGTGTTTATAATAAGAAGCTGAGCAATATTGTTTTTATGGGTATGGGAGAACCATTACTAAACTATAAGAACGTATTGAAAGCCATAGAACGCATCACCGCTCCTGATGGATTAGGCATGAGCCCAAGAAGAATAACAGTTTCCACTGCAGGTGTAGCAAAAATGATCAAGCAATTGGGCGATGATAAAGTGCGCTTCAACCTGGCACTGAGCCTGCATGCTGCCAACGATGTAAAGCGCAACGAGATCATGCCAATCAACGAAAGCAACAATATCAAAGCACTCATTGAAGCACTGAATTATTTCTACAAAGAGACCGGCAACGAGATCACGTTTGAATACATCCTGTTCCAGAACTTCAACGACACCTTGCAAGATGCTGATGAACTAATAAAGATCTTTAGACAAGTACCGGCAGACCTGGTGAACATTATAGAATACAATCCTATTGATGCAGCCAAATTCCTGAAGCCTGATGAAGACACTGTGGAGAAGTTTATGAACCACCTTGCCAAACATAGAGTGAACGCCCGGTTGAGAAGAAGCCGCGGAAAGGATATAGATGCAGCCTGTGGTCAACTTGCTAATAAAGATACCATAGGTGCAGAAGCTTAGTACCTGAGAACTTAATTAAATAAACCGCCTTTTACAGGCGGTTTTTTTATGCCTTGCCACCACCAGCGCCAAGTCATTTTATATTTTTTAACAGCCTAATTAGCCTGTTCTTTAAACTAACTACAATGGCTATGGTCTATCTACCACTAACACGAAAAAACAAAAACACATTATATGAAAAACGTTACTCTTTCACTACTCGCATTAGCCATCACATTTGCTTCATTTGCACAACGCGCAGAAGGCAGGGCAAAAAAAGAAAAAGCAGGTATAGAACAACGCCATCACAAAGGCGACCACAAAGCTGGTAAAAGAGGCGGCGACAGGCTTTCTGAACTAAATCTTACAGATGCACAGAAGTCGCAGCTAAAAGCACAGAATGAAACCTTCCGCAAGCAAATGGAAGAATTGAAAAACAGCAACCTTTCTGATGACCAAAAGAAAGAGCGTCGCCAGGAGATTATCAAGCAGCGCCGCGAACAATTGCAATCCATTCTTACACCTGAGCAAAAGCAAAAAGCACAGGAGCTAAAAAAAGATTTTGGTGCTAAGCGTGGCGCAAGAGCTGGTGAAGGAAGAGGAAAAGAATTTGAAAAAATGCAGGAAGAACTAGGACTTACTGCAGATCAATCAAGCAAGTTGAAAGCAGTAAACGAAAGCTTCAGAACAAACATTAAAAACATCCATAGCAATGCTGATCTTTCTAAAGAACAGAAGAAAGAACAAATGAAGTTGTTGCAGCAAAAACATAGAGAAGAGATCCGGTCGTTGCTAACCACTGATCAGCAAGAAAAGCTGAAAGACCGTATGAAAAACCGCCCCAATCGCAGCGCTGTAAAGTAATTTATTTACACAATGCACATCAACCCTCCTGAAGGCAGACCCTAAAGTCTGCCTTTTTACGTATACCTTTGGCGGCGCTGGAATCATATTTACTGTTGCAACAACAGCAATCCAAAAACATACAAAATGCGGAAACGTACAGATAACTTCGACAAGTTTGTAAAGAAACCTAAGGGAAGTGCTATAAAAGAAAAGATCAAACAAGAGAAGAAGAAAGAGAAGAAAGAAAGAGCTGCTGCCATAGAAGCACATTATGCCCGCAAGCGCGAAGAGAAACTAAGGATGCGCGGAATAGATCCTGACACTATTCAACCTAAAGGCAAACCAGGAAAACCTTCTACCGCTAATAAATACAAGCCAGCTCCTGCAGGTTCTAATTCTGCAGCTCCTACAGCTAAGCCTGCTTTTAATAAAGCCACACCGGGTGATGCACGTGAAGGAAAAGATTTTGGAAAGGAGAAAAAGCTGAAACCAAAATATGTTCCCGGGAGTAAGAAAGAAAGAACAACTCCTATAGAACCACGCATTACCACTACACGTCCTGACCAAGCACCCAAGCCTCAACAAGAACGTAAGCCACAGGCAAAGATTGCAGCACCTAAAAAAGAGGAAAGATCTTCGTCTGCAGGAGAACGTAGCCGCCCGGCAAAACCTTCTCAACCGCAAAGACCACAACAGGAAAGACCTGCACCGCATACTGCAAAACAAGCCACACCTGCTACAGATAAATTTTCAAAAAAGGAAACCAGGCAGCCTGCTGAGCAAATGCCATTGAACAAGTACATTGCTCATAGTGGTGTTTGTGCACGGCGTGATGCAGCCATTTTGGTAAAAGATGGAAAAGTGACTGTAAATGGTGAAGTAGTAACTGACCCGGGAACCAAAGTAACAGAATACGACGAAGTAACAGTTTCCGGTAAAAAACTTACCATCAGCAAGAATTTTGTTTACATACTGCTGAATAAGCCCAAAGATTATATTACTACATCTGAAGATCCGCAGGGACGTAAGACAGTGCTGGACCTTGTACGCACTGCTACGAGCGAACGTGTGTATCCTGTAGGACGTCTTGATAGGAATACATCAGGCGTGCTGCTGCTTACCAATGATGGTGATCTTGCCCAGAAGCTATCTCACCCAAAGCACGAGATAAAGAAAGTGTACGAGGTAAGGCTCGACAGGCCGCTTACAAAAGCAGACATGGAGAAGATAGCATCCGGTATCACTTTAGAAGATGGCTTCATTGCTCCGGATGTGATAGCGTATGCAGACTCTAAAGACAAAAGCATCATTGGCGTGGAGATACACAGTGGCCGCAACCGTATCGTCCGCCGCATATTCGAGCACTTGAAATACGACGTAAAAGCACTTGACCGGGTGATGTTTGCCGGGCTTACCAAGAAAGATGTTCTCCGTGGCAACTGGCGTTTTTTGAAAGAAAAAGAAGTGCGCTTACTGAAGTACATGAACCAGTCTTTCGCAAAGAAGAAGTAACCTTCTTTTTTCCATCTGTCACCACTTAAAAAGTTAGCGACCTTCTATATATGAAGCTTGAAATTGTATTTGAGAACGATCATTTTGTTGCCATGAATAAACCGTCAGGACTGTTATCCATTCCTGACAGGATGGGTAAAGATCCTTCGCTAAAGAGATACCTGCAGGACCGGTACGAAAACATTTTCACGGTTCACCGTTTGGATAAAGATACCAGCGGCCTGATCGTTTTTGCTAAAGATGAAGCTACCCACAAGTTCCTTTCACAAGCCTTTGAAGGCAGAGATGTAGAGAAGTACTATCTCGGCCTGGTAAATGGTACGCTAATGAACAACAAAGGCAGCATAGATGCAGCCATCATGGAACACCCGGGAAAGACTACCCTGATGATGACGAATAAAAAAGGCAAACCTTCTCTTACTGACTATGAAGTATTGGAAGAGTTCGGGCAGTATTCATTCGTACAGTTCCAGATACATACGGGGCGCACTCACCAGATACGTGTACACATGAAGCATGTAGGCAATCCTATTGTTTGCGATGAACTGTATGGCAATGGAGAACCTATACTATTGTCTGGCATAAAGCGCAAGTTCAAACTGAGCAAATCTGCAGATGAAGAAAGGCCTATATTAAACAGGCTGGCGCTTCACTCCCACCGGCTGGTGTTCATAGATGCGCAAGGCAATAAACATGAGCTGGAAGCACCACTGCAAAAAGATTTGAAAGCTACCTTGCAACAGCTAAGAAAAGCGAAAGATTAGAACCTGGATATATAGGAAAAGAAAAAGGATTAAGAGGAGACAAAGAACCACGATCGACTGGATGCAAAAACGATTACGAGGAAAAACAAAATGAGATGCCTAACAGCATCTCATTTTATTTTAGAAAGTCAACCAACTAAAGTGTGTAGCTTCCGTTCTCCTCATAATCCATTCTAATCATATGGATCGTGGTTCTATCACTTATTCGGTTGCGGCGTGTAGCGTAAGTATGGCTTCACAATGTTCAGGCCTTTAGGAAATTTGGCAATAGCATCTTCTGTACTAACAGCAGGCACCACTATTACATCTTCACCATCGTTCCAGTTTGCCGGTGTGGCTACGCTGTAGTTGGCAGTTAACTGTAGACTGTCTATCACACGCAATACCTCGTAAAAATTCCTTCCTGTACTTGCTGGGTAGGTGATCATCAGCTTCACTTTCTTATCGGGACCAATGATGAACAAAGAACGAACCGTAGCAGTAGCCGATGCATTCGGATGTATCATATCATACAAACCCGCTACTGTCCTATCCTCGTCTGCAATAATGGGGAAATCAACTTCGCACTGCTGTGTTTCGTTGATGTCGTTGATCCAGCCGTGGTGCTTATCTACAGGGTCAACACTTAGCGCCAGCACTTTTACACCACGCTTCGCAAATTCTTCTTTTAATAAAGCGGTTCTGCCTAGCTCAGTGGTACATACAGGTGTATAGTCTGCAGGATGACTGAACAACACACCCCAGCTATCGCCCAGGTATTCGTAAAAATTGATCTCACCGATGCTTGTCTTTGCTGTAAAATTCGGAGCGTCGTCTCCTAATCGTAAACTCATGTTTGACTTTTTTAAAAATAAAAAAATGATCAGGCAGGCAGCAATCGTTGAAGGGAAACAAATATACCAATTTGGTAGACTAATACCCTGCCAAAATACAGGATGGCTCACAACCAGCTAAAATTTATGCCTGGTGAATTAGTTAAAAAACTAAGGACTTTAGTTTGCAATCAACCCTATTTCTATCAATTGAGCTTGTCATGCCGCGGGACGATGCATCCCATAAAGTATAGAGGTTGTAGCAAAATATAATGGTGGCAGATCCCTCCTTCGTAGGGACGACATTCTAACATAATGCGCATCAAATGCATTAGTTCTGCCTGAAGACCCTGCCGTCTTTCATAACAAACCTTACATTTTCCATGGCATTGATGTTGGTTATTGGATCGCCCTCTACAGCAATGATGTCTGCAAATTTTCCCTTTTCAATAGAGCCTAGTGTAGCCGTAGTCCCTAGGAGATCAGCTGCATGAACAGTAGCACAACGAATGGCTTCCATGGCAGGCATTCCGCCCTCTACCATGTAAGCAAATTCTCTCCAGTTTTTGCCATGCATAAACACACCGGCATCTGTACCGAAAGCTATCTTCACGCCGGCTTTATAGGCTCTTGTAAATGTGTTCTGGATCTTTGGACCAACCTCCAGTGCTTTGGGAGTAACTATTTCCGAATAGTACCCGGGTATCTTAGCAGAGTCAGCTGTAGAGCGACCTGCAATGATGGTAGGCACGTAATACGTACCATGCTTTTTCATTAGTGCTATAGCCTCGTCATCCATGAAAGTTCCATGTTCAATAGAAGAAACACCGGCACGAACAGCGCGTTTTAATCCTTCTGCACCATGTGCATGCGCCGCCACTTTATATCCATAATCTTTTGCCGTTTCAATGATCGCTTTTAATTCTTCATCAGTGAACTGCGCACCCGATGCATCTTTAGCCTGGCTAAGCACACCTGCAGTCGCTGTGATTTTTATCAGGTCAGATCCGTCTTTATAACGTTGGCGAATAGCCTGTCGGGCTTCGTCTGGACCATTGATCACTCCTTCCGCAGGACCAGGATTTCCCATCAGGTCTTTGCGGTAGCCATTTGTAGGATCGGCATGTCCGCCGGTAGTAGCTATAGATTTCCCTGCAGTAAAAATTCTCGGACCCGCTACCGTGCCTTTAGCGACTGCATTACGAAGCGCAACATTTACACCGCTACCGCCCAGGTCACGAACAGTTGTAAAACCTGCCAGCAATGTGGTCTGTGCATATTGTGCCGCGTCGAAAGCTACGTCAGCAGGGTTTTTAGTAAAACGGTCAGCAGTGGCGCCACGCCTTGTTTCACTTTCCATGTGCACATGCATATCCATTAGTCCAGGCATCACCGTTCTATTCTTCAGGTCTATGATCCTGCCACCAGCAGCGGGTTGTACAAATCCTTCGCGCACATCAACTATTTTTTTTCCTTCTACAATTACTGACATATTGCTAAGGACGCGGCTATTGTTTACATCAATCAACTTACCGCAGTGCAGTATGGTTTGCTGAGCAACAGAAATGAGTGTAGAAGCTACAAGCAACACCAGCAGAATAACACGTTTCATAAAGAGGAGATAATTAGGTGTACAAGCTAATACAAATTAGGATTAGAAGAGCGGGTAAAATAGCAGGTCAGGATGTTTATGCAGTTCTTCCTTTCTTCAAGGCGCCTTTGCCAAACTTATTCTTTACTTCATCAATTGCTTTATACAACTCGTTCTTCTTTTCGCCATCATCAAAAAGATTAGCCTGCACTGCATGATTGGTAAGATCGGACAAACGTACACCCAGTAAGCGCACCGGTGTACCGGCCTTATACAGCTTAAAGAAAAGATCCTTTGCAAAAGCAATCAACTCATCATCGCGCAGCGTATAATCTATGGTGGCTTGCTTAGACACAGTGGTAAAATCAGGATACCTGATCTTTACAGCAATGCACCCGGTTAGCTTTTGTTCCTGACGTAATTCATAAGCAACCTTCTCTGTCATCCGAACCAGTTCTGCCAGAAGAAATGAATTGTCTGCAGTGTTCGTTTCAAAAGTATTTTCTGTAGAAATAGATTTTGGCTCATGATACGGCACTACTTCGCCGTGATGTATACCCAGCGATTTATCCCACAATTCAGCTCCGTATTTACCTAAAGCATTTTCTAAAACTTTCTTTGAGTACTTGCGGATGTCACCAATGGTGTAGATCTCCATTCGCTTAAGAACCTGGTAAGTTTGCTCACCCACACCTGGTATTTTATTCACTTTTAGCGGTGCAAGAAAGTCGGCTTCCATGCCATGAAGGATATGTATATAACCATTAGGTTTTGCTTCATCGGTAGCAATTTTAGCTACCATTTTATTCGGCGCTAATGCAAAAGAAATTGGGAGTTGAGTCTTATCAATTATCTCCTGGCGCAGGTCTATTGTCCATTGATAAGGATCAAAATACTTATCCATGCCAGTAAGGTCAAGGTAGAATTCATCGATGGAGGCTTTTTCAAACAACGGTGCTTTGGCAGCGATGATGTCGGTCACAATTCGGGAATACTTGCTGTAGTCGCCGCGGCTTACATTGGTGATAATGGCATGCGGGCATAGTTGCATCGCCTTCTTCATAGGCATAGCGCTGTGTATACCAAACTTACGCGCCTCGTAACTACAGGCTGCAACTACTCCCCTCTCGCTATGACCCCCTACCAATACCGGTTTACCCTTAAGTGAAGGATTATTCAGCACCTCTACAGACACAAAAAAGCTGTCGAGATCGAAGTGGGCGATATAGCGTTGAGGGGAAGTCAAAAGAAAAGATGAAAATCAAAAGTATAAATAGAAAGCGGTAAGCTATTGTGAATTTATATTTTTACCTGATGCAGGAAATACTACTGAAACTACAAGCTGTTGTTAACGCAGTTCATCCACTGGATGTGGAAGAGTGGAATGACTTCATTGCTATCTGGCAACCATTTTCAGCAAAAAGAAAAACCATACTTACGGCAACTGGTGATACGGAGAAGTACCTATACTTTGTAGCAGAGGGTGTACAACGTGCTTACTATGTAAAAGAGGACGATAAAGAAGCTACATTGGTATTTACTTATGCAGGTTCTTTTAGTGGTGTGGCTGATAGTTTCCTGTTGCAACAGCCATCGCGTTACTACCTGGAAACACTTACACAAAGTGAGTTTATACGCACCAGCTATATACAGGTAAATGAACTTTTGAAGAAGTACCACAACTTTGAAACTTTCATTAGAAAGTCGGTAGCTATTACGCTGGCAGGTACCCTACAGCGACAGATAGAACTGCAGTGTTTTTCTGCTGAAGAAAAATTCCGCATCCTACTGAAGCGGAGTCCGCATGTACTTCAAATGATACCGCACAAATATTTGGCATCCTACCTTGGCTTAGACGCTACTACTTTTAGTAAGCTGTTGGGGAGTGTGAGGATATAATTCAAAAGTAAAAAGTCAAAAATCAAAAAGCTGGCCTTGTTATAACATTTCACTTTCCATGTAACAAGCTACACTTATTTATGATTTTGACTTTCGATTTTGACTTCCTCTGACTTCACAAAAATCTTGTTCTACACCAACATTTTCTACTTCTAACTTTTCCAGCTTTGCTGTAAATAATTACACAATGCCAACGTACAAAACTAATGAGCTGATAGAGCAGCTACAACAACAGACAGAAAACTTTTTACAGGAAGCTATAAGCGAATGGCAACTGATGCCGGCCGCTGTATTGCTTCAACAACCTGCAGCGGGCAAATGGAGTGCAGCACAATGCCTGGAGCACCTGAACAGCTATGGCCGCTACTATCTTCCGGCTATAGAAAAAGCCATTGAAGCTTCTAAAGCAAAAGGACAGAATGGAACGAAAAGCTTTAGCAGTGGCTGGCTTGGCAACTACTTTACCAACATGATGAAGCCTACCCACAAAATGAAGAAAATGGCTTCGCCAAAAGATCATGCGCCTAAAGCTGACCTGGACGCAGCGAAAGTGGTTGGAGATTTTATAGACCAGCAGGAAAGGCTATTGCTATTGCTGGAAGAAGCGCAGCATATTGATATGAATAAAGCCACTGTGGCAATTTCTATAGCGAAGTTTATTAAGCTGAAACTAGGTGATGTTTTCATGTTCCTGGTTGCACACAACGAGCGCCATATTGTGCAGGCAGAGAAAGCGCTGAATTCAAAAGTCAAAAATCAAAAAGCAAAAGATGCCAGGGTGGCCTGATATAGTTATTCAAAGAATTAAAACTGTTCAGAAGTAGAACAAGGAGAATAAATTCAGTTCTCCTTGTTTTGACTTTTGACTTTTGACTTACATATAAAGCTCCAACAAACCCTCCGGCAGCGACACATGCACTTCCTTTTTCTTTTGGTCTATTTTCCGCAGTGTGTCCTGGTGTATGGGAATAAGTGCTTCATTGCCTTTGTAGATGATCTTGCAGAGCACCTGCATGGGTTGTTCTATCACTTCAGTTACATCTCCAATGTGTTCACCATCATTGATCATTTTGTAACCAAGCATGGATATAGCTGAAGCCTTACCAACTACTTTATCAAAATCTGCTTTTAGCAACCATACATTGCGCTGGTTGATGCGGCGTGCGGATTCTTTGGTATTGATACCTTCCAATTTCAGGTAGGTTTCAGTCTCATTCTTCACCTTACCTGTTTCTATAAAATAAGGAATGAAGCTATCTTTTCGCTCTTCAATGAAAATAGTCTGCAGTCCTTTTAGATCGCTACGTTTACCTAATGCATGCTCCAGCACTACTTCGCCTGTTAGTCCGTGCGAGCCTGCAATTTTACCTATGTTGAAGTAATCGTTCATGGAGAAGGTTTTTAGTTCCTGGTTTCTTGTTCCTGGTTTATGATTTGGACTTACTTGCTTATGTTTCGCATTGCTGATTTTGCTGCCAGCTCATGCTGATAGCTGACAGTTGAGGGCTCATGCCTCATAACCAACAAAAGCACAAGTGTGCGACGCAACGAAGTTGATTAAAGATCAAATGCTGGTCACAAAAAAATCCCCAACACAAGTGTCGGGGATCAACAGTTTTATTCATCCACTGGAAAAATAAATTAAGCTTCTGTAGTGCCTTCAGCAGCAGGGCTTTCAGCAGCAGGAGCTTCACTTCTGGTTTCCACGCGTCTTACAACCGGCGGATTTCTTCTTGCTCTCTGGGCTTTACGATTGTCGTCGCTGCGCTTTCTTACCTGTGCTTCGTGTTCTTCATGCCACACCTGGAATTTCTCCATGGCGGTAGCTTGGTCAAACAATCCTAGGCTAACACCACGTAATAGGTGTTTCAGGTATAGCACTCCCTTGAAAGAGAGAATTCTGCGAACTGTATCAGTAGGCTGGGCTCCTTTATGTAGCCACTCTAATGCTTTCTGACGATCCAGCTGAATAGTAGCTGGTACAGTTAATGGGTTGTAAGTTCCGACCTTTTGGATGAACTTACCATCTCTTGGTGCACGGGCGTCAGCAACTACTATAAAGTAGAAAGGACGCTTTTTGCTTCCGTGTCTTTGCAGTCTCATTTTAACTGGCATCTTAAATAGAAATTTAAATGCGGTGAAATAATTGGTTTTCTACGGACGGCAAATGTAGCAGGAAAAGGTACACGAAACAACACGAGTTGTTAGCAATCCGTGAATTTTAAGGTGTGTGGAGCGGCACGTAGAATAATTACTACACCCAGTCTTAATGTGATTGTTCATTAGCTATTGTAAGACCTAAATAACCACTATACTTGGGGGCATTGTTTTTGTGCACCTGCGAATTATTTCCCAAACTAAATATTGGATCTATGACTTCAAGCACCAGGCAGGTGATCATTTTTGTATTAGGCATGATCGCCGGAATTTTCCTTATTTCCCAGTTAGCATTCCGTGAAGACAAAAGAAAACCCGAGGATGAAAAAACAGAGGCAGCTGCTGCAAAGGCTATAACGCCCCCAAAAGTGCCTAAACAAATGACGCTGTTTGGCGAAAAAGTACCACTGGAAAGACAAGAGATACGTGAGGCTTTTGATCGTGAACTGATCTACAACTACTACAACGAAGGGCATATACTGTATATACTGAAACTGGCAGATCGCTATTTTCCACAGATAGAAGCAACACTGAAAGCACACGGAGTTCCGGATGATTTTAAATATTTATGTGTGGCAGAAAGTAACCTGCAGAACCTGGTATCACGTGTAGGCGCCAGTGGTTTTTGGCAGTTCATGAAAGAAACGGCTCCGGGTTACAACCTGGAAGTGAATGAGAATACTGATGAAAGATACCATGTTGAAAAAAGTACAGAAGCAGCATGCAAATATTTAAAAGCTGCTTACGCCAAGTTTGGTAACTGGACTGCAGCTGCAGCATCGTATAACTGTGGAATGGGTGGCTACAATGGCGCAGCTACTTTTCAGCGCACTATGAACTACTACGACCTGCTGTTGCCTGAAGAAACCAATAAATACATTTTCAGGATACTTGCTTTCAAGCAGATATTAGGTAATGCGAATTCTTTAGGTTTCCAACTTTCAAAGGATGATCTGTACGGGCAGTTTCCAACAAAGACAGTAACTGTGAATGGATCTATCTCTAACCTGGTACAATGGGCTGCAGACAGGGGAACAAACTACAAAATGGTGAAGAAACTAAACCCTTGGATAAGAGGCAGAACATTGGTAGCCAAGCCAGGGAAGACTTATGAAATAAAGCTTCCAGGATAGATTTTTTAACCTGGTTCTGCTACTTCAATGGCAGGATCATGATTATAGATAACAATGCCTCTTCTCATTCTTTTTCAGAATTAGAAGAGGCATTTTCTTTTTCAAGTAAAAGCCACTAGTTACGCCTAACGCGCATATACTTGCACATTACTTAAGGTATTATAGTTCCTGAAGTAATCCTTCCATTCTACAGGCACATCAATAGAAAGCACATCCAGCTTTTCCAATAGGTAATTCATGCTAAATTTCTCCAGCTGTCCCTTGCGGTGCCACTGCCTGATCTTCTTCAGGTCTTTGGTGGTATAAATGGCACAAAGAGGTTCAGCAGCTGTATCTTTTTTGAAGACACAGGTCATTTTACCCTTGTTATGCAGGTACAGGTTATACAGGTTCTGAAGCACCACTGGATTCATTTCCACCATATCACAGGCTAAAACAAAAACATCTTCAGTCGGATACTTCTGGTGTACACTCAATAATCCCAATAATGGTCCATGGATGTTCAGTTCCTGGTCATCCATTACAAGGTCGTGGAAAGGGAAAATCCGTTTATACTGGGTACGCTGTGCAGGATTTACAGAAATCACAACAGGTATTTCAAGTTTGGCCAGCACAGAGAAACATTGTTGCGCCCACGTAACTTTCTTACTGGTGGTCAAAAGACCTTTATCTCTTCCCATGCGTTTACTCTGTCCGCCACACAATACAAGCCCGATCATAGAAGTAACTTTTAGTTGTACAAGAGAATGCTTTCTTCTGGTATCAAGGCTATTGGACAGTGCTGCTACATGCGTAACGGGCACAGCTTAGGAAGGCGTCAAAAAAGATACCAAGTATAAGAAGTGGAAGTTCAACAAAAGCTGTTTTTCCTTTTCCAAAAACACAGCTTTGGAAATAACTACAGCAAATCAGCAGCACCACCTACCATTAAACACAAGAACCGCATTTTAAATCTTGTGTGTGTATTAGCCTTAAACCGATAACATATGTGCAAACAAAAAGGGAAGCAACTGCTCCCCTCTTTGAAAACAATCAAGAAATTTTTATTGCTTGTAAGGAGCAACAATGGCTTCTTCTGCAGGCTTTTGCTCTTTGCGTATCCTGTTATACTCTTTGTAACGAGCTTCTCCAATGATCTCTTTTAGCTTTGCATTTTTTGCATCTGCATTTGCTTTCAATTGAGATTCTTTTTCTTCTTCAGATAGTGCTTCGTTCTTCTTTATTTCAGTTCCCTTAGCAGATGCATCTTGCAAAGCTTCCTGGAAAGCAGCGATCTCTTTATCAGTAGCACCGATTTGCTTTAGTGTCTTTACAATGTTCTCTGTTTGCAACGCCTTGTACTTTGCTTTTGCTTCCTTTTCAGCGGCTTTGGCAGCTTTAGCGGCATCTTTACTTACATCTGCAGTTTGAGCACTGGCAGCAATGGCTATCATGCAGATGCTCAAAAGGGTAAAAACTATTTTTTTCATTTGTCTTTTTTGTGCCCTGAAATTAAAGTATCAAATGAGTTAGATGTATTAAATCCTTTTAATTAACGTTTCATCCCGGGCATTTTGCCAAAGCCCATAGGCATTTTGTTCATCATCTTCATCATTTCCCTCATCTGCTCAAACTGCTTCATAAAGGCATTTACTTCTGCTATATCCTTCCCCGAACCTTTTGCTATACGTTGCTTGCGGCTCTGGTCTATCTCATCCGGGTTGCTTCTTTCAAAAGGTGTCATGCTCTTGATTATAGCTTCAATTCCTTTAAAAGCATCATCGCTAATATCAACATCTTTAATAGCTTTTCCTACTCCAGGGATCATTGCCATCAGGTCTTTCAGGTTACCCATCTTCTTTATCTGCTGCAGCTGGTCAAGGAAATCCTGGAAGTCAAACTGGTTTTTGCGGATCTTCTTTTCCAGCTTTTTTGCCTGCTCTTCATCGTATTGGGCCTGGGCTTTTTCAACAAGCGTGGTGATATCACCCATTCCTAAAATACGCTGCGCCATACGCTCAGGATAGAACACATCCAGCGTATCCATTTTTTCGCCACTGCTTACAAACTTGATAGGCTTCTCAACCGTGTATTTGATAGATAAAGCAGCACCTCCACGGGTGTCACCATCCAGTTTGGTAAGTACAACACCGCTAAAGTCAAGACGATCGTTGAAGGCTTTTGCTGTATTCACTGCATCTTGTCCTGTCATACTATCCACCACAAAAAGTATCTCGTTTGGATTTACAGCAGACTTGATGTTAGCAACCTCAGTCATCATCACTTCATCAATTGCCAAACGACCAGCGGTATCAATAATTACTACATTTTTACCCTTTGACTTAGCTTCTTTGATGGCATTCTGCGCTATTTCAACAGCATTTTTATTCTCTCGCTCACTATATACCTCCACACCTATCTGGCCACCTAAAACCATCAATTGGTCGATGGCCGCTGGGCGATAGATATCACCAGCTACCAACAGCGGGTGTTTACCTTTTGATTTAAGATAATTAGCAAGCTTTCCGCTAAAAGTAGTTTTACCACTACCTTGTAATCCAGCAATAAGTACTATGGCAGGATTTCCATTAGCGTTAAAAGGAGTTTCAGTTCCACCCATCAGTTCAGCCAGGTGATCTTTTACGATCTTGGTCATAAGCTGTCCCGGGCTTACCGCATTAATAACCTTGGCTCCAAGTGCTTCATCCTTTACCTTATCGGTAAATTCTTTAGCTATTTTGTAATTCACATCGGCGTCTACCAATGCCCTGCGTATTTCTTTGATAGTAGAGGCAACATTCAACTCTGTAACTTTTGCTTCTCCCTTCAGGTTCTTAAAGGCACTTTCCAACCGCTCACTCAGTGATTCAAACATGGGTATATAAATTTTATCAGCTTGCGAAAATCAAAAAAAATAGTGAATACAACAATTGTCATATTCACTACTAAAACCGCAAATATACTGGCATTGCGGTAAAAACAGTAACAAGTTATCCGAGGTAAACCCGCAACTGCTTACACCTTGATGTAGTGCGCAGTTTATTGATGGCTTTATCCTTTATCTGGCGAACTCTTTCGCGGGTAAGATGGTAGCGTTCGCCTATATCTTCCAGGCTCAATGGATGATCAACGCCTATTCCATAGAAAAAGCAGATAACATCCTTTTGTCGTTCTGTAAGTGTTTGAAGCGAACGGTCTATCTCCAACTTGAGCGATTCATGGTGAACCAGGTTTTCGTCGCTTAGTGTAGCATTGGGATTGGTAAGAATGTCCATCAAAGTGTTTTCTTCGCCATCCACTACCGGGCTGTCGACACTGATATGCCTGTTAGACATATTAAGTGTTGCCGCAACTTCTTCTGTTCGTATATCCAACAGGTCAGCTAATTCTTCAGCTGTTGGCTCACGTTCGAATTCCTGCTCCAGTAATTGGAATGCTTTACTAATACGGTTGGTAAGACCAACTTTGTTGAGTGGCAACCTGACGATGCGGCTTTGTTCGGCAAGTGCCTGGAGGATCGTTTGCCTGATCCACCAAACGGCATAGGAAATAAATTTAAATCCCTTTGTTTCATCAAAACGCTGGGCGGCTTTGATAAGGCCAAGGTTACCTTCATTAATAAGGTCAGGTAATGTGAGCCCCTGGTTTTGATACTGCTTGGCTACTGATACTACAAACCTGAGGTTTGCTTTCGTTAGCCTGTGCAGTGCTACCTGGTCTCCGAGCTTTATTTTCTTTGCTAATTCTACTTCTTCTTCCGCGCTAATAAGGTCTACTTTTCCAATCTCCTGAAGGTATTTCTCAAGGCTTTGTGATTCACGATTGGTAATTGATTTCGTGATCTTGAGTTGTCTCATACTCATAGGGTCGGTGTTTAAGGGTGATGCAATTAGTTAATGATATGTTTGGTGTGAAAGAACTTTTTTGAATTCCGGGGGAAGAATTATTAGCAATATAAGTTATATATAGAACACAATCCAAAAATTTTTAATAGGATAATTGAAGGAAGAAAATGACAATAATTCTGCAGGATTTACCTTGAGAAAAGGGATGGAAATCTGGAAGTAAAAAAAATATTTTGGCTCTATCAGGAATTTAATATTATTGCACACTTCGTTTTTGAAGGACAAAAGGATTTATATGAGCAAAAAGCAATTGTTTACATTAGAATATCCGGTGAGGAGCTCTCCCAGTATCTTATTTGAATTTTTAAGTACCCCTGCCGGCCTTGGCGAATGGTTTGCTGATAAAGTAGACGAGAATAAAGAACATATTTTCAGTTTTACATGGAATGACTCTACCGAGAAAGCTGAACTGGTAGAAATGCAGGAAAACAAGTATGTAAGGTTTCATTGGCTTCATGCTCCCAAAGAAGAATATTTCGAGTTCCAGATAGAAAAATCCGAAGTAACCAACCAAACAATTTTAGTTATCAAAGATTTTGCTGAAAAGAAAGATATAGCTGACCAAAGCAGGGTTTGGGAATACCAGATAAAAGACCTGTTTCATCGCATTGGTGCATAAAGCACTTCTACGAGTTTTGTAAACTCCGGCATTAGTAATGCCTCGATATTATCCCACTCTTGCAGTGGGATTTTTTTTGCCAGCTTTATAAAGTCCATTTGCTTTAACTGCTCTACCTGCTGTTGTGCTACAGGAATATAATTTTCATTAACGGCATGCTGCCACATATCGCCACCCACCTGTATTTGCCAGTTATCAAACTTGTTCTGCTTCCAAGCATATTCTACATTAGGTAAATATTGCTGTTGAAACTTTCCCTGCAGGTGTAGCGTAATGCTGAAGTAATTGCCCCACCAAAACAAGGTTCGTATGGCCTGTATTCCTTCTTGTTTGAAAAGCCTTGGATAATCCAAAACCAGGTATGGTAAACCTTCATACTTCTCTCCTTTCGAGATCTTCGGAGGGATGGTACTTGGTTGGTCATTTACCGACACCAATACCTGCTGGTATCTTTCACTCAGTGCTGCAAACTTGGATGCTACTTTATCTATAACATCATTTTTAGCCCTAATAATAGCGGCATCAGTGACCAGGCTAAACTCGTATGGTGTAAGTGACGACATGAAACGATTGTTAAAAACATCAGGCCTTTAGCCTATTTACCTATGGCAGAATGTAATCCTTTACATTTGTTGCCGCAGCTCAGAAAAAATAAACAAGGTGATCAAAAAATTAGATGCATTAATTATCAAGGCTTTTGTAGGTCCTTTTTTTGCCACTTTCTTCATCTCCTTGTTTGTATTAGTGCTGCAGTTCTTTTGGCTTTACATTGATGACCTTGTCGGCAAAGGACTTGACATCATTACATTGGCCAAACTTACTGGTTATGTAGCTGCTTTCAATGTACCCCTTGCATTACCACTGGCACTGCTACTCTCTTCCATCATGACCTTTGGTAACCTGGGCGAGACGTACGAACTGGTGGCTATAAAATCGGCAGGTATTCCCCTGCTGCGCTTTATGCAGCCTCTTTTCATCACTACCATTTTTATTGCCGGTATTGCTTTTCTTTTTGCCAATAATATCATCCCTGTTGTAAACCTAAAGCTGAATACGCTTAAGTACGACATCATTGTTTCCAAACCTGCATTCGACATAAAAGAAGGCATCTTTTACGATAAGATAGATGGCTATGTAATTAAGATAGGCAGCAAGTCCAAGGATGGAAGCGGTATTAAAAATGTGGTGATTTACGAGAAAAGTTTTGGCTTGCAGGACCACAGCATTGTGGCGGAAAGTGGTATCATGAGAGTTTCCAATGACAAGCGTTTCCTGGAATTTGACCTGAAGAATGGCTGGCGCTACCAGGAAAAAGGAAACCGTCTTACTACCAATACTGAGTTCATTCGCCTTGGATTTAAAGAATACAGGAAAGTGCTTGACCTGAGCGGATTTAAAATGAACAAAACGTCGGACAGCGCTTTCAAAGACAATTTTAAAATGCTAAGCATCCGGCAGCTGAATACCGTGATCGACTCGTTAGCCAGGTTTAAAAATCATTTTGCCATCAGAGGTCAATCACAATTAAGCGGCTATCTCACATTTCCTCAATACAAAGATTCAGGTCTTGTAAAAGTTGATAAGAAAGCTATTGGTAAAGTAACTTCTATCCGCGACATCATTCCAGACTCCGCATACAATCTTGTAACTGATAGAGCTGTACAACAGGTTAATGGTGCCATTTCTGCCGTTGATATGCTGTCAGGAGAATACCAGGGAAAACGGCAGGATTACCGATTTCACCTGATTGAATGGCATCGCAAACTAACCTTGTCTGTAGCCTGTATTGTACTTTTTCTTATAGGCGCTCCGCTTGGATCTATCATTCGCAAAGGTGGGCTTGGATTACCGCTTGTGTTTGCCGTTATCTTCTTTGTCATCTTTCACCTGTTCAATACGTTTGGCGAAAAGTTTGTAAAAGAAGGTGTGATGACCCCTTTTGGAGGCATGTGGCTTTCCACTGCAGTACTTATTCCTTTTGGTATTTTTCTTACCTATAAAGCCATGCGCGACTCTACTCTTTTTAATAAAGAATCTTACTACCGCAACTTCAAAAAGATCAGGCAGCTGGTGTTAAACATCCGCAAGAAGAAACCGCAGCACGCTTAATACCTTTTGTTTCGCCAGCCGGTTTTACCTTGCATCCAAATTTTAAAGCATGCAAATAAAAACGCGCTGGATCAAAGACCTTTCTTTTGAAGGCATATCAGATGAACATCATGTGGCTATAGATACAACCGTAGCTGGTGGCGGACACAATACTGGCATGAGCCCAAAACGCCTTTTGCTTTGCAGCCTTTGCGCCTGCAGTGGAATAGATATTGTGATGATCCTGAAAAAAATGAAGGTTGAATATTCATTGCTGGAAATAGTAGCTGAAGCAGAACAAACGACAGAAGATCCGAAAGTCTTCACTCAAATAAATGTTACTTACATAACAGATGCATCTGCTGAAGATGAAGCAAAATTTAAAAGAGCTGTGGAGCTTTCGCAGGAAAAATATTGTGGCATATCAATTATGCTAAAGAAACATTGTCCTATCAATTATACAATCGTTCATAAGTAGCAGCATTGCAAACGGCACAGTACAACCTCAAAGTTCAAAAGTGGATCACGGCGTTATCCATTGTGCTTTTTCTTGCAAAGATCATTGCCTACTACCTCACCAATTCTGTAGCTATACTTTCTGATGCATTGGAAAGTATGGTGAATGTGGTAGCTGGTGGTATAGGCTTGTACAGCCTGTACATCGCCGCCAAACCCATTGATGCCGACCATCCATACGGTCATGGAAAAGCTGAGTTCATATCTGCAGCGGTAGAAGGTACTCTTATCATTGCGGCAGGAGTGCTGATACTGTACGAGACTATCCGCACCATTATAGAACCTACCAGGATCTTTCAATTGAATACAGGAATGATACTGGTAGCTTCTACTGCTGTATTTAATTATATAGCAGGCAGGATCTGCATTAGCATTGGAAAGAAAAACAGCAGCCTTGCACTTGTAGCGAGTGGCCGACACCTGGTAGTCGATACCTATAGCACCATTGCAGTAACCGTAGGTTTGGTAGTAATGACCTTAACAGGTTTTGTATGGCTTGATAAATTAATAGCCGGTGCCATGGGTAGCTTTATCATCTACACCGGCTACAGGATCGTTCGTTTATCTATGGCAGGCATCATGGATGAAAGAGACATCATCCTGCTGCAAAGGATGGTAGATACACTGAACAAAAACAGGCGTGTTAACTGGATAGACCTTCACAACCTGCGCATCATAAAATATGGTAGCCGGCTGCACATCGATTGTCATCTTACAGTGCCCTGGTACCTCAATGTGCACGAAGCGCATGAAGAGATAGATGCTTTAGTAAATTTTGCTTCCTCGGAATTTGGCGATGCAATAGAATTTTTTGTTCATACAGATGGCTGCCTTCCTTTTAGCTGCCGCTTGTGCAATAAGTTTGAATGTACCGTACGCCAACATGAATTTGAAACAAAAGTGGAATGGAACCTGGACAACCTGCTGCGTAATAAGAAGCATCACTTATAGTTTCTCAAGTTCATAAAAAAACAGTACTCCCTATAATTGGCTCAGCCTCTGTAGTAACTTCTCAAATTAGTTTTTCAAGCTGAGAAGAAACGACAAAGGCTGATAGATGGCTGTGCAATCTTGACAGCGAAATTAAGTGCTAAAGTGTAACGTCAAAACGTTTTACCAGAAATTTTTGATTTACTTAATCGTATAGGATGTAAGTACTTCAGTGGTAGTAGATCCACTTATTCCTGCTAATGGTATAGACTGAACAACATAGCGGCTTTCTATTAGTCCTACACCGGCTGCGTAATACATATCCGCATCCACTATCTTTCCTATAGATGGCTCTACAGATACATCTAATCCTACCCTGATCACATTACTAAAGTTTACACCATTAACAGTACGGGATATACCTTTCTCTTTAATGGTATAAAGCATAGTAGCCGTAAAGGTTACAGGAAACTGCGGTACTGTAAAAGGTACTGTAGATTTCCATGTTGCATTGACAGCCGCGTTATCCTTCAGGTAAAGTTGCTCAAGCTGAACATTAAGGTCGGTGATAGTACCAAAGTCATAATACTCATTGCCGCTTTTGTTGCGATATTGATTTTCGCCGGTACTGGTGGTAAGCACCCTGTATGTTCTGTTGTTTACTTGTGTATCCCTATTGGTAGCAGTAATAGTATAATTGGATGGCGGGCCACCATCAGTGGTAGAGCGGTAAGTCCAGGAGCTACCTGCAGTAAGCGGACCAAAATTAGCAGAAGCAGTTGCATCGGTATTTTTTTTACAACTACCAGCCATGGATGTTATTGCAACCAAAATGACCGCATAAAAATAGATCTTCATATGTATAGGTTTAAACAGATAGATTAAAGATAGATTATTCTGCTATAGGTGGTGGATGAGCTACTAGCTTTTTTCACTCGTGCTATACTCAGTATATTCGCAGCCATTGTATTTTTTTATTCATCGCTAAAAAAACATAACCATGCAGGCATGGAAAGATTACCAGGACCAACACAAGGATAAATTCTTAAACGAGTTATTGGAACTGCTGCGCATTCCAAGTATAAGCGCACGAAGCGAACACAAAGATGATATGGCTAAATGTGCCGAAGCAGTAAAAGAAAAATTACTGGAAGCTGGCGCAGATAAAGTAGAAATATTTCCAACCGCAGGTCACCCTGTAGTTTACGGAGAAAAGATTATAGACCCATCCAAACCTACCGTGCTTGTATACGGACACTACGATGTACAGCCTGCTGATCCTCTTAACCTGTGGCACAGCGGACCTTTTGAACCAGTGATTAAAGATGGTAAGATCTATGCACGTGGCGCATGCGACGATAAAGGCCAGTTCTACATGCACATCAAAGCACTGGAAACAATGGTGCAGACCAATTCTCTTCCTACCAATGTTAAGTTCATTATAGAAGGTGAAGAAGAGGTAGGAAGTCCAAACCTGGCAACCTTTATCCAGGAGAAGAAAGAGATGCTGCAGGCAGATGTGATACTGATAAGCGACACAGCAATGATCAGCTTGGAAAACCCAAGCCTTGATGTTGGTGTACGCGGACTTACTTACATAGAAGTAGAAGTAACAGGCCCTAATCGTGACTTGCATAGCGGCGTATATGGTGGTGCAGTAGCCAACCCTATTACTATTTTGGCTAAGATGATAGCAAGCATGCACGACGAAAACAACCACATTACCATTCCTGGTTTTTATGATGATGTGCTGGAGTCTTCCGATGCAGAAAGAGCAGAGATGGCCAAGGCTCCTTATGATGAAGAAGAATACAAAACAGATCTTGGTGTGCAGGAACTGTGGGGAGAAAAAGGTTATTCTACCAATGAGCGCACAGGCATTCGTCCTACGCTTGAAGTAAATGGTATTTGGGGTGGATACACAGGAGAAGGTGCCAAGACAGTTCTTCCTTCTAAAGCATTTGCTAAGATCAGCTGCCGTCTTGTTCCAAATCAAACGAGCAAAAAGATCACCGAGCTTGTCATCAATCACCTTCAATCAATCGCGCCGCCATACATCACGGTTAAGGCCGAAGAACATCATGGTGGCGATCCTTACCTGACACCTGTTGACAGTATAGAATACCAGGCAGCTGCTAAGGCAATTGAAGCAACTTTTAATAAGCAACCTGTTCCTGTTCGTGGTGGTGGAAGTATTCCTATTACCTCGTTGTTCGAAAGTGTTCTTGGTCTTAAAACCATCTTCCTTGGCTTTGGTCTTGACAGCGACAACCTGCACAGCCCGAACGAGAAATTCGACATTGCAAACTTTTACAAAGGCATCGAAACTATTCCTTACTTCCACCAGTTCTACGCTGATTTGAAGAAGTAGTTCCGTACATAAATTTTAGATAATCCCACAGCGTATGTTGTGGGATTTTTTGTTTTAACCAACAGCAGGACCAATAGCAGCAGTTGTTGCGACGCTCCGTTCAACAGTAGGATCAATAGTAGCGAAGTGTTTTAGGATTGGGCTACGCCCAATTTGCTAATGCCATAGAAATATTTTGCTACAAACAGGTTTGGGCTACGCCCAATGCTTTTCACGATTTCATAAAGCTGCATGGATGCAAGTAGCTCCTGCAGACAGAAACTTATTAACCAAAATCATAAATCCGCAACTACAAGTCCGAAATCATAAGTCCGCAATCTTCAATTTTAAATCCGCAATCATCAATCTAAAATCAAAAATCAACTTCAATCTTCAATCTAAAATCTAAAATTCTCCATCCCAACCTACCTTCGCAGTCATGGAAAAGATCGTACTTATAACCGGCGCCACATCGGGTTTTGGTAAAGCCATAGTAGAGAAATTCGCTGCAGGAAAATGGAACTGTATCATTACCGGCCGTCGTGCCGACAGGCTTCATGCCATAGCTGATGAAATTCGTGAAAAACACCAGGTAAGGGTGCTAAGCCTTGTTTTTGATGTACAGAAAAAAGATGAGGTTTTTCAAAATCTTACCAACCTTCCTGAAGAGTGGAAAGATATAGATGTACTGGTAAACAATGCTGGTCTTGCTCTTGGCCGCGATCCTTTTGATGAAGGCAATTTAGGAGATTGGGAAACCATGATAGACACCAATGTAAAAGGTTTGATCTATGTAACAAAAGCAGTTGTAGGAAACATGGTGAAACGCCAGCATGGTCACATCATCAATATAGGTTCTATAGCTGGTAAAGAAGTATATGAAAAAGGCAATGTGTACTGCGCTTCTAAATTTGCTGTAGATGCTTTGAATAAATCTTTACGGATAGACCTTCTTCCACATAAAATAAAAGTAACCGCACTTCATCCCGGCGCTGCAGATACCGAATTTTCATTGGTTCGTTTCAAAGGCGATGAAGACAAGGCTCGTTCAATATATAATGGTTATACGCCACTCTTTGCTGAGGACGTTGCCGATATTGCCTGGTATTGCGCTACGCTTCCACCGCATGTATGCATCAACGATATGGTGATCACCTGCACTGCACAAGCCAATTCTGTACATCTTCACAAAGAATAATCGCATTGCTTGCCATTCTTTTACATCGTGCTGTTGTTCTACTGGAACGATATTAGCAGCATCTCATCCTTTTTAAGTAATGGCAAAAAAACTTTCAGACATACCTGTTTCTGTATTAGACCTGGCAACCATAGTTGAAGGAGATACAGCATCAGACGCCTTCAGGAAAAGCCTGGAATCGGCACAGCATGCAGAGCGACTTGGCTTTACCCGCTATTGGTTTGCAGAACACCATAACATGGAAAGCGTGGCTAGTGCAGCTACTGCTGTTTTAATAGGTTATATAGCCGGCGGCACTTCTACCATTCGGGTAGGTTCAGGTGGCATTATGTTACCCAATCATGCTCCACTTATTATAGCCGAACAATTTGGAACACTAGCCTCATTATATCCCGGCAGAATAGACCTTGGTGTAGGTCGTGCACCGGGTACCGATCCGCTTACATCGTGGGCACTACGAAGAGAGCGCAAAGGCGATGTAGATGAATTTCCCAACGATGTGGTAGAGCTGATGAACTACCTGGGGCCAAAGCAACCGGAAGCTAAAGTGCATGCTGTACCAGGACAGAATACCAACGTACCAGTGTGGATACTTGGCTCCAGTACTTATGGTGCACAACTGGCTGCCATGCTTGGTCTTCCCTATGCATTTGCCTCTCACTTTGCTCCTACTTACTTAATGGATGCACTGCAGGTTTACCGCGACAGGTTCAAGCCATCGCAGCATTTGCAGCAGCCATACAGCATGGCATGTGTAAATGTTATAGCTGCCGATACAGACGAAGAAGCACAACGACTGGCTACTTCTCTTTATATGCTTGCGTTAGGTTTGATAAAAGATAAACGCAGACCGCTTCAACCACCTGTTGCTTCTATGGAAGATCTATGGTCGACACAAGAGCAGGCAGCGGTAGAGCATATGATGCACTATCGTTTTGTAGGAAGCCGTGCAACTGTAAAAGAAGAATTAGAAAAATTTGTAGCCGCTACCGGTGTTGATGAACTGATGATTGCAGCTCATATTTACGACCAGGCAGCAAGAATAAAAAGCATGGAAATAGTTGCAGACATTTTCAAGAATCAAGGCTAAACCTCTTTTCAATTTACACAAATAAAAAAGCAGCTGTTGCATCATGCACAGCTGCTTTTCCTTTACATCCTTGGTTTATTTATTTGGATTAAGTATCCTGTCTATCCGCGCAATAGAGTCATCAATATGAAAACGTGTAAGATCATTCTGATGCTTTCCACTAGCAGCTTTTAGCTGTTGAGATAGTCTTACCAGCTGCGCCCTCACTATTGAAAGTATATCACTCTGGCTAACATTTACAGGTGTTGCACTTGCTCTTGTTGCAGTGGCAGTAGCGGGTTGTTCTGCAAGTAAAAATGCCATACGTTCTATATAAGCCTTCTGCAGGTTCCTCCTGTAGATGTCGATCTTGCTGCCGCTTGCCAACTCTTTCCAGATACCGCTTTGCAGCTGGGTGATCATCGTATTGGCATTGTAGTTCACGTTGTGAATATCATTCTCTGTAAGGCGTGTTAGCCTTTCAGCAGATAATAGTGAATTTAGATGCCTCACCTGCAGGCTGCGGATATTATCTACATGATTAGCATGATGGATATTGCGGACGATCTTTGCCTGGTGCAACCAATCAGGCGATGCAAAGGCATTAGCAAGCAGCCAATTCATAGAAGCAGCTTGTTCGCTTGCTGGTACAGGTGTATAAATATTTCCCTTCTGGTTTGGCTTCAGTCGCTCATTCTTTACACCTCCAATATTGGTAACCACATGACCTATGTACCTGCTCAATGTAGATGTAAGTTCACCATACAATTCAGAAAGATCTTCGTAATCGTTGGTTTCTGCAGCAGTCCAATCATATAATTTACCAGCAACAACTTTCAAGTTTTTTATAGCATACGTACTTGCCTTAATTGGATCGTCGCCTATGTTTTCCGTCTGGCTTTCAGGGTCAAAACTTTCTCCACTGCCAAAGCGGTAAATCGGATCGCCACTTTTTTCTTCTATCCATTTGCTAAGTGTAGGAATCTCTTCTTGTGCAGAGCGTGCATCAGGTAGATAACGGTAACCCCAGTTAATAACATAATGATCGTAAGGTCCAAGTTGTCTTACAAACCGAACACCTTTATCACCTGGTTGCGCTACATAATTAAAACGTGCATAATCCATGATAGTAGCAGCTATGCCAAACTTGTTTGTAAAGCTGGCGCTCCGCAATGAATCCGTAGGATAAGCCGCACTGGCCTTCATGTTATGAGGCAAACCAAGAGCGTGACCAATTTCATGGGTGATCACATACTTCATCATTTCACCCAGGTCTTCTATGGGCGTGTTAAGTGTACGAGCACTTGGATTAGCTGCACCCGTTTCAAGGAGGTACCTGTTTCTATAAGAGCGAAGGTGATTGTGATACCAGATAATATCACTTTCTATTATCTCGCCGCTGCGCGGATCCGATACACTTGGACCAACAGCATTGCGTGTTGTACTGGCAACATATCTTATCACTGAATAACGAACATCTTCAGGATTGAAATCAGGATCTTCCTGTGGTGTAGGAGGATCTTTGGCAAGAATAGCATTTTTGAAACCTGCTGTTTCAAATACCTTTTGCCATGCTTCTACTCCAGCTTTGATATACGGACGCAACTTAGCAGGCGTAGCAGGATCAAGATAATAAACGATAGGTTTTACAGGCTCCACCAGTTCACCTCTGCGGTATGCAGCCACATCTTTGGGTTCTAAACGCCACCTGCGTATGTACGATACATTATCTGCTTTATAAGCTTCACTGCCGTAGTCTATCCTGTTCACATTGAAGTAGCCTACCCTGTAGTCGTTGATGCGGGGCTGCATAGGAACACGCGGCAGCAAAACCATCGATTGGTTCATTAACACACTGATGGTGCCAGCCGCAGCATTGGTAGGCGGCTCAGCGGCATCATAACTCAGGTCTTGCCTTATTTCCACGTTCATCGGAAAGCTCTTCATGCTACTGATGAAACTGCGTGTTTCATCCAGCCTGGTTACTTTGTAATCGCGGCGCATAGCAGCTGTTATACCACTGATGGCTTTTACATCGCTTAAGAAAAACCTGCTTACATCAATCACGTACGATTGCGAGTCTCTACCTACTGCTGCTATATCAAAAGCGTAAATAATGGGCATGTAGTTGTTTGCCTGCACTGATATATTTATCGGCAATGAATCAGCAGAAAAATTGGATGTTGATTTGCTCCTCAGCAAAATGCGGTTGTCAACTTTTTCCCACACCACCATTTGTTCGTTTACAGATGATCCCGCATTTACAAAACCACCACCTAAACCAGAAGGAATGGCAGCAAAACGGGTGATCCATAACAGGTCGCGGCGTAGCAAGCTATCCGGCACTTCAAAATACCATTTATCGGCTACCTTATGCACGTTGAACAAGCCACTGTCGGTGATAGCATCCTTTGTTATCACCTGTGAATAACCCCTAACACCGGTTCGAGCTGTGGCTGCTGCGCGTGCAGTGGTATCTGCAGAACGGGCAGGCGGTGTTGGTGTTGGCGGCGGTTGTTGCGTTACTGAACACGACGCTGCCAAAGCCATTGCAAAACCAGTGATTACAATCAATGATCTATTTCTCATTTACTACTTTTTAAAGATGGTAAATTATGAAAAAGCTGTACAGCAGAAGCAGCTTCATTTTAAAAACAATAAATAGAAGAAAACCTGGAGGAGAAAGCTTGCAAAATGTGGCAAAGAAAAAAGGCCCGCCGAAGCGAGCCTTTCGATTATTGTGCCAGTGACACCCTTAGCTGGATACCTGCCCTTGTATTGGTAATAGGTGCAGATGTAGATATATAAGGGATCACTCTTCGTTGATCAAAATAGAATTTAATGTTCACCCTGTTGTTCAATACATAGTCAACGGATGGTTGTATGGTAACAACTTTTTGACCACCTGTACTGAACGAGTTGTTCTGGTCTAACCGGCTATTGCTGGTAGCGTCGTCACGAATGCTAAAGTCCATCCTGAAGCTAACGTCGTTCTCCAGTTTCTTACCCTTAGTAAAAGGTATCTTGAACGGCAGGTTAAAGCCACGTTTTCTCCAGCTTGCGCCAAAGGTATATTCAGTACTGTTCACCTCGCTCAGTTGGTAATCTACCAGGCTTAGGCTTAGCTGCCTGCTTTTCTTGTATTCAAACCTGGCGTTCATCTGTCCGGTTGTTGTGATGTCAACACCTAGTAACGGGCTGAATGATTCCTGGATGGTAATGTTTGGAACCAGGAAGTAAGGAACAAAATTACCTGACACTGAGTCAACAAATCCAGGTGCAAAATACCTGAACGGATCAGTGTACAACAAGGCACTGCTAAAGCTGTTCATACCCAGGCTACCATTGTAACCATGCGTGATGCTGATAGCACTAAAGTTAGCAGCAAGTGCAGGTATACGAGTTAAACCAGTATAGGTCATCCGCCAGTTCGGCAAAGGCTTGATTCCTTTGAATGGATTAGACTTAATGTTCGGGTTTGATTGTTCAATCAGCGCCACCGACTGCGGGTCTTTACCTGTATAAGCAGCCAGGAAGGAAGGTATCAATACATCCTGCGCGTACCTGCCATAACCACGGAAGAAGCCATCTGCATCACGGCCTAAGCCAAGCTGCTGGTGGTAAGGATTTGCCTTGGCCAATCTTTCTGATAAAGTGAGCCTGTAACCTTCAAACTTCTTGAAAGTTTCAGACACCTCTGTCGGGCTGTTCTTATTGAACAACGTTTTAAAGGCGATATAAGAAACCTGGAAACCTCCTGTTGCCAATGGGCTCAGGTGTTGGAAACCACTATCAGGAGAAACCATTTTGAATTGCTCAGTATAATCCTTGGTAAAGGTTTTATCGAGGTTAAGGTCAATAGTGAATTCCCTGATCGGTTCTATCTGTGCAGTGATGCTCAGCTTCTGGTCAAGGCTCTGCCTGAACATAAAGTTGAACGTAGTATCACGGGTGATCAATCCTCTTGCTGCTTTATCATTCAGCCAGCTGGTGTCGGGTTGTTTTCCGAAAACATAATCCAAACCCGGAGCCATGGTATTCCAGTTTTGACCTAATGCCCTGGTGCTATCGGTATAGCCCGGAACGCGGCTTCTATAGTTCTCGCCATAGTTTATGCTGGCTCTTTTAACCATTGTCAACAAACGACCACCGGCTTTGGCTACACCACCAATATCCATTGGCTGGGCCTGCCTTAGCTGCCTGCGCTCACGGCGTTCATCGCGGCGTTGCCTTCTCCATTTGCGCAGCGCCATCCGCTTTTCTTTACCTGTTTTTCCTTCTATTACTTCCTGGCGTGTTGGTAATGTAGATGGCTTCTCCAATTGCTTATCTGGATTTCCTGCGTTAGCGGCACTTGCATCGCCACCTTGAACACCTGGTTTACCCTTTTCCCTATTACGTGGTTGCTGCGGTGCTGCAGCATTGTCTAATGACCTAAAGAAGCGGCTCTTCATATACAACCTGGTGAAATCAAATTCTCCATTGATGTTGTTCTCCTGGCTGTTCTCTATTGTATTCCCAAGATCGATAGCCAAGCGACTTGCACCAATCCAGTTGTACGTGGTTGTATAGCTATAACGGGCATTGATCCAATCAGCAAAAGGTATTTTACTTAATGGCAGGTTGTAGCTGGCAATAGCACGCTGCTGGTATAGCGTATTCCTTCCACCACTCAACAGGTTGTCACGGACTGTATCCTTTTTAGGACGTGTGTCAATTCTTCCTTGTGGCTCATCGATACGTGCATTGTTAACTGCAGAGAAATCCAGGTTCAATCCACGGGTAAGATCCCAACGCATATTGTAGTACCTGTCGAAGGTGAAGAACTTATCCCAGGTAGTATCTACTCTTTCCACTTTGTTGTCGAAACTGTTTACAATTCGCGGCACAAATTCGCCGAACTGCCTGTTTAGATCAGCACGGAAACCAATCAGAGATGGCGTTGGATTGAAGTTCAGATCACGGATCAATCCATACCATGGAGAACGCGATTTAATGACGTTCTTGAACGGCTCCCAATACTTTGGCTGGTTGTTATAGGTATAACCAAATCCTCCACGATGCTTTACCACATCGTTCTTTAGAATGAGCGGACTTGTTTGCTCAAATTTTATGAAGGAATAGCTGACGTCAAAATTGCTCAGGCTCCACAGACGCACCTTATTGCCAGAAGGCATGATACGCACATTGGTAAGGTTGATTGTTTTGATAGTCGTTCTATCAATGGCAGCCGTACGAATAGAGTCTCTTTTGTTACCAGAGTAATTCAGTTTATCCCTCAGCTTTATATCAAGATCGTATGGATCGTATTCAGGTGTACGAATGGTTTGGTTGATGCTCGCATAAAGCGGAACGGAAAGGTTGAGTGCTTTAGGCAATAGCTTACCCATTTCCAGGTTGGCGGCCACATCAAATTGTTTGAAGTTTTCCCGTGCTCTTTCATTTACCCTTTGCTCCAAGGTACCAAACCCGGCGGTATACATATTGGCAGCTACCGATACAGTTCCAAGGTCGGCGAGGCCTACATCTACTCTTCCGGTAGCGGCATAACCGCCACGTTCATCCAGCTTGCTCAGCCGCAATTCGTTTATCCAAACTTCTGCATTGGCTATAGGCGAAGCGCCAGGCACTTCCACGTTCTCTACTCCCACTAATATAGCTCGTACCTCTCCGAGGTTCGGATTTCCTTTTATGGCGAATAATTTATTACCTATCGTTTCCTGGTAAAAATCATTAGGGTTAATCTGTCCGCCATTTCTCCTCACCTTTAGTTGTACCAGTTCCTGTATGTCAAAATCAAGATTGTTCGGCTCTGGCCAAACGGCTTTCTGCCCCGTTTCTGTATTGGGATAATTCCCCGGCAGTGTAACCTTTAGCGGGATACGTATTTCGTAGTAGTTGTTTAAAAAGTCGTTACCAATACGAACAATTGCATGTAATTGGTCGTCTACCACGTTTGAACTTCCTACAACACTTTCAGCATGGATGAACATATTTAGTTTACCATACTGCCTCATATCAAGGTTCATGTTTTTGAATGCCCCACGAGGATCGCCATAACGCAGATCACGTAGTTTAAAACTCATTGCCTGCTCGTTCTGCAACAGGTTTACACCATTGTTGCTCAACTGCTGCACACGCTCAATTCCAGGAGGAATAAGATAGTTAACCGGACGACGGCTGCTGTTCTCCTCTACGTTCACCGCAAGTACATTGAAGTTGTTGTTTGCACTACGCGGCAGCGGAACATATTGTCCTGTTGTATTCACCTGGAACTGGAAGTTTCTCCACTGGTTACGAACAAGGTCAAGACGAGCAAAACGCAGCACTACCTCTTCCTCGAAATCAGTAAGGAACATACGCATGAAGCGTATTGATTTGAAATCTGGAATGTTGCCAACGCGCTGCTCATAATCAGCTATAGGTACACGGAACAGGTACCAGTTTTCAGTACCGGAAGTACCATCTGCATAACGCGCAGTGATGACGCGCTTGTCAGTAATATATTTGTCACCAATGTCCATACCTGGCTTCAGGTCTATCATGTACTGGTAATACTCCTCTGACTCATTCAGTGTATTGTCCCTGTTCAGGTCTTCGTTGTCAGGGTATAAAGTAGCAGCTGGACTGAATTGTGAATTACCTGTCGCTATTGGTGAGTTGCCTTGAGGATTATTGAAATGCTTGTAACGGCCAAGTATATCTGTGTTGCTGGCATCATAACGCTCGTCGCGGTACCAGCGATAGTTATCGTTGCTCGGGTCGTTCAGTGCCTGCTGGTAAATCGTAGAGGATGTACCAAAAACAGTAGCCAGTTCATTCAAATAACGTTGATGCCTTGCTACCTCCTCTGTATCATTCATTCCATCCAAACCTACATCCTGGAACTGTCGATCAGCAGGGTCATTACTGAATGCCTGTGTTACTTGTATCGGGTTAACTGGAACCTTACCCCATGTAGAATTTTCAACGGCTGTAGGCTGATTAGGCGTTGGCAGTCCATTTTCAAAGAACCTACGGCCATCTTTCAAAATATCTTCACTCAGCGTACCGAGGTTCAGGTATAATTTACCACCGCGGCTTGATGTATTTTTGATGAAAGGATCCTGCACCCAGAATTCAATAAACTCCACGTTACTGGTCTCAAAATCCGTTTGATCTATTGCACGCATGATACCCGCCCAACGGTTGCGCGGGTTCACCAGGTTACCGGCAGCATTTAATTGACTAGCCCTGCTTTCAAAATTATAAGGACCTCTTTCAGTAGGATAATAGGCAAGATCAAAAGTCACCAGCTGGTTTTGTCCAAGATCATTTGTACGCTGCGGAAACAGTTCCTGGTTGGAAACTGCCCGTACACGTGGATCGCTAAGTTTGGCAAGATCGCGGCGCAATGGGTTGTTAGGACTGTTCTTATCCTGCAGTATCGGTTCAATATTATACCACGCCAGCTTTGCCCTATTTTGGTTATAGGCTACACTATCCGTTAAAGTAGCTTCAGGGAATAGGCCATTGTTTTGTGGCGTACTGGCCATCACCCATGATACAAATGGAAAACGCAGATCTATGCTATTTCGCGTTCCTTCAAAGTCATCTATATAAATAAGTCCCTGCTCGCCTTTTCCAATCTGTGGCGGGTGACCCGGTTGCAGGTAAGCAGCTTCACCATATGCATTGATTGTGGACATGGTATTGCTGTTGTAAAACGGCAACTTATTTAGTAACCTCGTCAGGCCGGCAGAATTTGTACGGTAATTGAAGTCGAGACCATACATGGTATTACGAATAGGATCATCGCCATAATTCATCTTGGTAAAAAATGGTCGTTCTCCCAAACGAACAACACTGGCACCTAGTGAAAGTTTTTTACTGGCCAGGTAATCCATGCGCAAGCCCATAAAGTTTCGTTGCTGCATACCAAAGCCTGCATTGTTCTCAAACTGCACATTCACAGGCAAGCCGCTATTCAAAATAGCCGGGTTCAGTATCTTGACACTTCCCAAATTGTAATCAATGCTAAAGTCTACGCCTTCACGCAGTATTTGCCCACCAGATGTAACTGTAACAGAACCTGGTGGTACGTTGAAAGCACCCAGGTATATTTCAGACGAAGAGTTTCCTTTACCCGAACCCTGCATCACGTATCGGTTCACGTTGGCAAAGGTTTGTGCAATGGCTTTTATGGAATCGTACAACTGGTAATAAACATATTTCTCTTTTAGCGGAACTGGTTGGTTCCTGAAAGCAAGGCTATCAAGGTCTTCACCAAAAGGTTCAAGTAAAGGGAAAATGATCTTGCCTTGCTGCGAAAGAACAGTGAAGCCTTCTATATAATCGAATACACCATCAGGCATCGGGTCGTTCTGGTTGTTCAGCCTGTCAAGGTTGAGTATACGCAGCAATGGACGACCTTCCACTGCCGGGTCACTTTCTGGTAAGAACCTTTTCAAACCACCACTTGGTTCTTCGTAAAGAATGTTAAGTTTAAAATCCTGGCGCTGTACACCTGGCAGATCAAGTGAATAGACATTCTTCATCATCCAACGCCAGATAGGAAGCATTGGCCTTTGAGAAGTGGCTTTCAATAATTTTAGAAACAATACTTTTTGTACACCCTGGCGTGATGAGTCTAGTGCAACATCCTGGGAAAATTCACCTACCTGGTAAACCTTACCATTGTAAGTATATTGATATGCTACAGCCAATACTTCATCTGGTTGTAGTTGCTGGTTCAGCGATACGAAACCAATTTGCGGGTTGAAGAAATATTCATTTGGATTCAGCTTGCGGGCAAATGTCTTTTCAAAATCCTCTACCGGCGTTAAGCCCATAGAAAGCAAACGGCTATTGATCAGCGAAGGATTTCTTGTGTTTGGATCGTTGAGCAAACGAGTGTACAAATCGTTAGCAGAGTTATTTGGCAAAGCACCCGCACCTGCCTGGCTCCTAATATTGGTATTATAGGGTGCGCCTTCACCAATATCCATAAAACCTACTACGTCTCTTGTTTCGGTGGTGGCGCCGGTACGGTTGGTTACCCACACCTCCATTCTTTGTATTTGCACCTGGCTGTTTACTACAGGCAGGTTTCGCATCGCCTTATTATAGTTGTCCCTGAAGTAATTTCCTAAAAGGAAGTGCCTATTCTCCTCATAATCATCCAGTCTTTTTTCAAAACGTACTGTAGAGGCACCACCTTGCAGCGCCAGGTTTTGGCGTTGTGCACGTTGATTGGCCAATACACCAGTAACGAAGAGTCGCCCAAATTGTAGCTGAGTTTTGATACCAAATAGACTTTGAGCACTTGGAATCAAAGTTCCTTTACTGGTGTACGATACATTACCAGCTTCTATGGATTTGATGATCTCATCATCCATTCCTTTGTAATCCAGCTTTAGCTGGTTTTCAAAATCGAAGTTGGCTAAGGTGTTATAGTTGATAGGAAGTTTCAGCTTGTCTCCAATGTTTGCCATCACGTTCACGTTGGCATTCATATCAAAGTCAAAACCGCCATTGCGGCGGGCTCTTTCAGGTAAGGTTGGGTTCTTAATATTCTGTCCCTGGTAACCGGCTAGTATGTCCACATTTCCCTGCGGCCGTATATCTACTTTAAAGCCATTGGGACCAACACCAAAGATCCTATTGAAAAGCTTGTCGTAAACTTTTAATTGAGGTCGTTCCACCTTCCTGTTCAGTACACCCAGTGTGCTTGCTCTCTTCTGGAAATATTCACGCTCAGCCTCCCGTGCTTTGAAGCGCATCATTTCTTCGAAGGTGAGGTAAGTAGGTGTGCGGTAGTAGTTGTTGCCTATCTTTTCTACTATGAAATATTGCTTGGTAACCGGATCGTATTCAATATCTCTTTTAATATAAGAGGTATCAGAAAAGTTGAAGGGATTGTTTGAATTATAGGTAAATGGATCGCCCCTTCTGTCGTTGATAGGGAAACGTGTGGTGTCCTTGGAATTGGAAGAAGTTTGTGCAATAGCACCGCTACTCCAACAGGAAGCGACCATCAAAAGCAGTGAAATAATAAATGGAAGAAAGTAACTCCGGCTCAAAATCTAATGCTGTTTTTAAGTACAGATCTTATCTATAGGCTATAGGTTTTTAAGCGCTTTCTTAATAAGTTCTTCAACGTTTAAGTTTTCAGAAGATGCCAGCACCTTCTTAATTGCCTGTTCGGCATTAGGTCTTGCTATTCCCAGTGATATAAGGGCATTCAAAGCATCCGTTTCTATTGGAGACTGTATAACGGATAAAAGTTTATTTTCATTATGCTGCTTCGCTAATTTGTCTTTCAATTCTAAAACAAGGCGTTCAGCTGTTTTCTTGCCTATTCCTTTGATACTTTCTAACAGCCTGGCGTTGCTTTGCACAATTGCTTTCACTATCTCATCAGGTCTCATTCCAGACAACATCATGCGGGCTGTTGCTGCACCTACACCTGAAACACTTATCAATTCTTTAAAAAGATCCTTTTCTATCGTATCGGCAAAGGCGTACAGGGTTTGGTTGTTTTCTGTAATGTGCAAATAAGTATAAAGCTGCCCGTTATCTTTTTCACTGATAGCTGAATAAGTATTTAGACTTATATGGCACTCATACCCTACCCCATTTACATCTACAATTACCTGGGCCGGGTTCTTCACTGCAAAATTTCCTCTAACAAAAGCTATCACTAACTGGTTTTTATGGGGGCATCAAAAATATACGAAGGGTTTCAGAGTACAAATAATTATTTATTGTACTGGTGATACAACTACACAAATGGATAGTATCTGCTACCTTAGCCCCCGATTTCAAAACCAAGAATAAAGAAATCATTTTATTTGCCGAATTAAATCTTTATAACCCCAAATGCAGCATACACTAAGAGCAGCGATCACAGGTGTAGGAGGATATGTTCCCGAATACAGGCTCACGAATAAGATATTGGAAACGATGGTGGAAACCAACGACGAATGGATAAAATCAAGAACCGGGATTGAAGAACGAAGAATCCTGAAAGGAGAAGGCAAAGGCACATCCGACCTGGGAGCTCCGGCTGTATTGAACTTGTGTGAGAAGCGTGGGATTGATCCTATGGAGATCGATTGCCTTATATGCTGTACGGTTACGCCCGACATGACCTTCCCCGCAACGGCCAATATAATTTGCGATAAAATAGGTGCTAAAAATGCTTTCAGCTTCGACCTTGGTGCAGCATGCTCTGGGTTTTTATATGGCGTAACCATGGCAACTACCATGATAGAAAGCGGACGTTATAAGAAAGTAGTAGTAGTGGGTGCCGATAAGATGAGTTCGATTATAGACTATACCGACCGCACTACTTGTATTCTTTTTGGTGATGGCGCCGGAGCTGTTTTGCTGGAACCAAATGAAGAAGGACTTGGCATTGTTGACACGGTTTTGAAATCGGATGGCAGTGGCGCAAAGTACCTGCACATGAAAGCGGGTGGTTCAGTTAAGCCTGCCACCATAGAAACCGTACAGGCACGCGAACATTACGTTTACCAGGAAGGTCAGTCGGTTTTTAAATTTGCTGTAGTGGGAATGGCAGATGCCGCTTATGAACTGATAACAAGAAACAATGTAACAGGCGATGATATTGCATGGCTGGTTCCGCATCAGGCTAACAAGCGTATCATTGATGCAACCGCTAACCGCATGGGAATACCCAGCGAAAAGGTGATGCTGAATATTCACCGTTATGGCAACACTACATCAGGTACCATTCCTCTTTGTTTATGGGAATGGGAAAGCCAACTGAAAAAAGGTGACAACCTGGTATTGGCAGCTTTTGGTGGTGGATTCACCTGGGGAGCAACGCTGGTGAAGTGGGCTTATTAGGTGAGAGCTGGTCGATAGATGCTGATGACTTAGAGGATACTGGATGGCGGATACTAGATGGATGCTGATGATGCATGTTGAATATTGGTTGATGCTGGATACTTGAGACAACTAAAGTTTATTATACGTCCACCAGTCGTAATAACCACTCGTAAGAATTATTTTAAAAAATATGATTTGGAGGCAGCGCATGATGGTGATATTGTATCACTGGTATGTACAGTTTCCTCGAAAGAGATGCGCCGGACCCTTTTTAGGGACCGGCTTTTTTATTTAGTAAAGCTGTAAAGAACTTTCGGTAAATAATTATTCACTTACTCATTTATTATCAAGTAAGCATCTCTATAAATTCATAGTTCTTATGGAGGAAACTAAAATTGTTTCAACCACCAATCCCCAATCCGAAATAAAAAAATCTAAAATATAAATGCCCCTGCTTTCGCAGGGGCATTTATAATATCAGAAAAGAAGCGATTACTTCTGTTCGTCTTTATTTTCTTCACCCTGTTGCAACTTCTCGCGGATAGAAGCCAGTGCACCAAGATCTCCCAAAGTTGCTTTTTCAACTTTAGTCTGCAGGTTCTTAACAGCTTTCTGAGTCTTCTCAGCCTCAGCGCGCTGTTCTTTCTTAGCAGCCTGGTACTCTTCGTTCTTAGCTTGTTCCCAGATACGGGTGTGGCTAACAACGATGCGCTTTTCATTACGATCGAATTCGATCACCATGAATTGTGCATGCTCATCTGCACCTACTGTCTTACCATCTTCTTTTGCAAGATGACGGGCAGGAGCGAATCCTTCAAGACCGTAAGGAAGTTGTACTGTAGCACCCTTGTCGTCTTTGCGTGTGATCGTTCCTTCGTGAAGTGAACCGATAGCAAAAGTATCTTCAAGAGTATTCCAAGGATCTTCTTCGAGTTGTTTGTGTCCTAACTGAAGTTTGCGGTTGTCTTTATCAATACCCATGATAATGATATCGATCTTCTCACCAACTTTAGTGAATTCACCCGGATGATTGTAACGCTTCAACCAGCTTAGGTCGCTGATGTGGATCATACCACCAATACCTGGCTCTAATTCTACGAATACACCGTATGGAGTGATGTTTTTCACCAAACCTTCGTGCTTGCTTCCTTCAGGGAATTTATTTTCAATTGTGCTCCAAGGATCGTCGCTCATTTGCTTGATAGAAAGACTCATTTTACGAGTGTCTTTGTCAAGTGTAACAATCTTAGCTTCGTACTCATCTCCAAGTTTGAAGAATTCCTTAGCATTAATTGGCGTGTTAGCCCAAGTGATTTCACTTACGTGAACTAGACCTTCAACACCTGGCATGATCTCAAGGAAAGCACCATAATCTTCAATGTTTACAACTTTACCTTTTACTACCTGACCTTCAGTAACTGTTTCAGGCAGCACATCCCAAGGGTGTGGAGTAAGTTGCTTCAAACCAAGGCTGATACGCTTCTTGTCGTCGTCGAAATCTAGTACAACCACGTTCAGTCTTTGATCCAGTTTCAACACCTCGCTTGGATGCGAGATACGACCCCAGCTGATATCGGTGATGTACAACAAACCATCCAGTCCACCCAGGTCCATAAATGCACCAAAGTCTGTGATGTTCTTGATAGTACCTTCCAATACCTGTCCTTTCTCCAGCTTCGACATGATCTCTGCACGCTGTGCTTCGATGTCGCTTTCGATAAGGGCTTTGTGCGATACAACCGCGTTTTTGATTGCTTCGTTGATCTTCACAACTTTAAATTCCATTGTTTTACCAACGAACTGGTCGTAGTCAGTTACAGGCTTCACGTCGATCTGAGAACCTGGTAAGAATGTTTCCATTCCAAACACGTCTACAATCAATCCACCTTTGGTTTTGCTGGTAACAGTACCGGTGATAACCTCGCCAGTCTTGTGTACTTCCACAATACGCTCCCATGCACGGAAGATTCTTGCAGACTTACGAGAAAGGTGAAGGTGACCTTGCCTGTCTTCCTTTTCAACTACCATAACTTCTACTTCATCACCAGTTTTAAGACCTGGCGTGTCGCGGAATTCGTTCAGAGAAACAAGACCATCAGACTTGAAACCAATGTTTACAACAACATCAGTTTTAGTGATACCTACTACAGTACCTCTAATGATTTCGCCGTCGTTAATCTGTACAAAAGTGTTGTCATAAACACTGTCATACTTTTCTCTTTCTTCTTTGTTGTAAGTAGAGACATTGCGTTTGTCAATACTCCAGTCAAAGTCGTCGTGAGCAGTTTCAACAACTGGCTCAGGGCGCTGTGTTTGCGGAGCAACTGGCTCTTCGCCTTGCTGTGGCTCGCTAACAGGTGCATTTGTTGTCGCTGTAGTTACATCAGTTGCTTGTTCAGCAGCTGGCGTAGACTCCTGTCCATCAGCGTTTTGGTTAATGATTTCATTTTCAGCCATGATAAAATCCCGAGTTGTTTTTTTATTCGGGGTGGCAAAGGTAGGTATTTACAAGAGAAGGAGCTAACAGACTTGCTATGAAAATTAAAATTTGTTGTTATACTAGTTGCTGGTAGCAGCAGAGAAAATTAAGTTTTAATTCATTCGGATAAAAGAGCTAAAGAACAAGAGTGTAGTACTTTTATCGCTCAAAATTATACAATGAAAAAACTTCTTACCTCGCTACTGGCTCTCACCATTGTTGTTGGTACAGCTTTTAGCCAAACTTCTAAAGAAACAAAGCAAAAGCCCGCTACCCAACAAACAGAAGTAAGGGTAAAGAAGGATGGCACACCAGACAAACGCGTAAAGGCAAACAAAAAGCTGCGCAAAGATGGCAAACCTGACATGCGCTTCAAGCAGAATAAAAAAGATTAATCCCCCCATCCTATCAAAAGACTAAAGAGCCTGCTCCATTTGGACCAGGCTCTACTTTTTTAACTTTGTAAGAAATCTATCCTTTTGTGTCGAGCGCCTTGTTGATGATGAACAACAGGTTTGCCCTATGTGCTTTCGTTTCTTCATTACCAGCCGTAGCTGCAGTCAAACGAGTTTTCAACTTTTTTATGGTATACAGAGCACCAGCTTTGCTGATATCATCAACAGGTGACTTATCATCAAGTAAGGAAGTCGCTCCTTTTACAAAAGCCGTCTGAAGGTATTGACGGTTGATGTTTACATTACCAGCAATGTCTGCATCAAAAATTCCTTTAACCAAATCACCCATCACATCTACAACAGAATACTGGTTGCCATACAGGCGGCTATTGGTGATACGCTGTAGTGTTGCAGGATGTAATATATGAGCCAGGGCTGAGGTGCCGAAAGACGCATAGCCGGTGGTAAGCTTGGCATCTTCTGTAGAACTAAAGAAACCAAAACCGCGACGCTGCATTTGCAGGTATGGATACAATGGAACATCTGCTTCATAGGCATTTGGAGCAAAAGCATACTTTGCTAACACATCCATTGCTCTTTTTTGTGTAGCCAAAGGAACAGGGGTAAATGGTTTAGTGGTTGTGTTCTGACCAACAAAGCTCCTGTCAATCATCACTCCGCCTACGTACCTGCTAACGGCAGCAATCATAGCATTCCGCTGTCCCTGCAAATTGTTGAAACGGCTTCTTAGTTCTGCATAACTCTTATCAGTTTTGCTGTACTTATCCTTCAGCTTTGGCATCAAGTTGTTTACCAGCTTAAAACGCTCTTCTGCAAACGCGATAGCGTCATTACTCATATCACCAATATTCACCCGAGGATCAATGGCTTTACCTGGTGAACGCATATCATCTGCATCGTTACCAAATGCAAGATCTGGTTCAGTGCTGCGGCTTAAAATCTTCTTGCGAAAAGCTTCTTCTGCTTCTGGCTCAGTAGGTGTATAGCCATATTGAATAGCCCAAACATCATAAGGTCCGGGTTTGGTTGTGTAGTAATCGCCTTGCTTACTCCTGTCTAGACTTACGTTTACAGCAGGATAATCCATTACACTACCAGTCAACCCTTTCACTCTTGTAATTGCTTTGTTGTTCAGCTCCGCAGGGCTCAGCATCTGGCTCGACTTCATGTTGTGGTTGAGTCCTAATGTGTGCCCCATCTCGTGAAGGATCAGGTAATAAAGGAACTGCTTGTGCATTTCTTTTATCTCAACTTCTGGTGCACCAGCCGCTTCCAATGTTGTAAGACCTGTTGTGAATTGTGCTTTCAACTCCGATGCAAGCGTGCAAGTATGAAAGTGATGTGTCATGCCCGGGAAGTGAAGCTCCGGAGTATTTTGAGAAGGTCCTGCAGTAAATAGCTCATCCTGTAGTGGTGTTGAGCTGCCGCTGTACCACTCCACTGTAATGTCAGATCCAAGTATCTGTCCTGTCTTAGGATTGGTGAAGCTTGGCCCGATTGCTCCATAGGGAGGATTGGCAGAAGATACCCATCGAATAACGTTGTAGCGGATATCATTTGGATTCCAATCTGCATCGTCAGGCATGATCTTCATTACAACCGCGTTTTTAAAACCTGCTTTCTCAAAAGCTTCGTTCCATTTCTCACCAGCTTCTTTTACTATCTGGCGATATTCAACTGGTGTTGTGTTTTCAATATACCACACGATTGGTTCAACCGGCTCGCTCAACGCTGCAGATGGATCTTTCTTTACTAGGTGCCAGCGATTGATTGGATCACGATACGGCGTAGACTCTATGCTGGTTAAATTATTAACCTCTGAGGTAAAATAACCAATACGAGGATCATCCAATCGTGGCCTGAAACCGTTCTCAGGTATATCTATGAATGTGTGTTGCATTCTTACGCGTATATACCGGGCGTCAGTTATATCCTTACCACCTTTATTAAAAGGTGCAGGATTATCATAGGCAAGATCCACAATGATGTCTGTGTTCTTAGGAAACGAACGCACCTCGTAGTACTTAGATTTAGCAGGCGTAAAACTCCCAAGATTGAACATTGCTGTTGCTGGCACGCCTGGAGCAGCTAAAGGTTTCACGGGGTCAAGTTTTTCACTTAAGAAAAGTCCGTCAGCACTTATCAGGTAACCATTCTCATCTTCGGCTACATATTTTTCAGCAAGTAGAACAGCATCCGGAATATCTACACCTGCAGACTTGCTGACAGCATTTTTAGGATCGTAGTAAAAATTAGTATTTACTTGCTGGAACTCCAGTTTGTCAAAAGCTTTCACCACTTTAAAAACTGCATTAGAGCGATGCATACTCTGGTTGAGATAGAGACTTGTAGGGCCGCTTACGCTGAAACTTTGGTAGATGTAATCTTTACCAAGTTGATCTTTTCGAACGTAAAGATGAACGCTGCCTGTTGCCGTATCCTGGTAAACAGTGAAAAGTCCTGCAACCTTATTGCTCGATTTTACCTTTTCTGCTATGGTTGCTTTTTTTGGTTTAGCAGAATCGGAAGCTGGCTTTTGCTGGCTGGCAGCACCGGCAGGTGGCTGTTGAGCCAACACATCAGTACCAGCAGTAGCCAAGACAAGTGCGGTACCAAGTAATAGTTTCTTCATGTGGTGAAAATTATGTTTCTAAATATAGCTTTAACAAATGGGTGATTTTACTGCGCGTCCACTTTTGTTATGAGCGGTCATTAGCTGGTGCACTTGTACATAGTCACCCCATTCTATTAATCAACCCTGATGATCTATGTAAGGAAAACTGCTTTTAGATTAGGCTGGTTGATGAACAGTTCCCTTACTACCGATGCCTGGCAGGTTTATTTAAAACAATAGCTTGAAACTCTTCCACTAAACCACACGTATATGTTTCATGAAATTGGCAGCTATCATTTTATCGTTGTTCATTATGTCTTCAGCACTGGCATCTCCGGGTTCTATACAAGCAACTGCGCAGCAATTTTTGTATGCTGTAAAAACAGGAGAAGAAACAGATTCCCTGGCGGAACAACTTTCTAATCTAACAGAGGCTGCCATTACTCAGGAATTAGATACAGACTGTAAAAAGAAGGCCTTCTGGCTGAACGTTTACAATGGATATGTGCAGATGCTTCTGAAGAAGGACCCATTAAAATACAAAAGCAGGAACAGCTTCTTTTCCATTAAGCAAGTAAAGGTGGCGGGGCATCAGCTAAGCCTGGATTTTATAGAACATGGAATATTGCGCCGCTCAAAAAATAAATTGAGCATGGGCTATTTCAATAAACTATTTCCATCCTCACTTGAAAAGAAATGGCGCGTAGACAGTGTAGACTGGCGAATACATTTTGCGCTCAACTGCGGCGCCAGCAGCTGCCCGCCTATAGCGTTTTACGATGCTGCTAAAGTTGATAAACAACTAGACATGGCAACCCGCAGCTACCTCACCGGAGATGTAGAATATGACAGCTCTAATAATGTTGTAAAAGTACCTAAGCTTATGAGCTGGTTCAGGGCAGACTTTGGCGGCAAAGACGGCACCAGGAAAATACTGCAGGACCTGCAGATCATTCCTGGAGGAAGTAAGCCTGCCATAAAGTATAAAGATTATGATTGGACACTAACACTACAACAATACCAGGACCTGTAGCATTTATTTAGCTGCAATACTCTTTGCTGCTATCCACCCACTCGTCCACGCATGCTGAAAATTGAAGCCGCCTGTGATGCCGTCCACATCCATTATCTCGCCGGCAAAGTATAAGTTTGGAACGATCCGGCTTTCCATTGTATTGGCATCAACCTCTGAAAGTTTAATGCCGCCGCAGGTTACAAATTCTTCTTTGAAAGTTGTTTTCCCTTTCACCTCGAATTCGTGTGCTGTTAGATTCTTAATAAGCCTGTTCTGCTCCTTTGCCGGCACATCTGCCCAACGTAGCTCCTCTTTTATCCCACTTTCAGTTACTAAAAAATTCCAAAGCCTGTTAGGAAGGTTAAACGGGTTCCGGTTAACTATCTTTTGTGCAGCATGTTTATTCCGAAGTACTTGCCATGCTTCGCGCAACGACTGCTCGTTATAATCCTGCAGCCAGTTTACAAGGATAGTAAAATGGTAATCTTTTTCAGCCAGCTCTCTTGCGCCCCATGCTGATAGTTTCAATACTGCTGGGCCACTCATCCCCCAATGCGTGATCAGCAAAGGGCCATCTGATGTCAGTTTACTACCTGTTATTTTAATAGAAGCTTTTTCTACACTCACTCCCATAAGTTCGGTTATCGGGTGCTTCGGCATATTGAAAGTAAAAAGAGAAGGAACCGGGTTTTCTATAGAATGCCCCAGGTTTGTTAACCATTGAAACATACCAGCTTTTGGAAAACCACCACAGGCCACCACTACGTAATCAGCCTTCAGCAGTTCCCCATTGGCAAGCACTACATCAAACCCTTCTTTTCCATTTTTAATCTCCTTCACCTCCCTGCTCATCTGCACTTCTACGCCATATTTATCTGCCTCTCGCAGCAGGCAATCAATAATAGTTTGTGAACTGTCGGTATTTGAAAACATCCTTCCATCAGCTTCTGTTTTCAGCTTCACTCCCCTTTCTTCAAACCATTGAATACAGTGGGTAGTATTGAACTGGTGGAAGGTTTTCTTTAAGAAGTTGGTTCCGCGGGGGTACCGCTTTACCAGGTTTGAAATTTCAAAGCATGCATGGGTAACATTGCATCTTCCGCCGCCGCTTACCTTTACTTTAGAAAGCAGTTTCGACGTTTTCTCCAGTATGATTACTTTCAATTTATTATTCATGCGAGCAGCATTCACTGCGCAAAAAAATCCAGCTGCGCCCCCTCCTATTACTACCAATGTTGCTGATGCTTTCATTTTTCAAATGTAGTTACCATGCGTGTAGCACGGGGCACTAATACAAATTGATTATTTTTTCCGCTTGATACTTTTCGAATTATTGCATTCGTTATTTATCAAGCACCTTTTTTAAAAATAAAAACTTATGAAAAAAATGTACAGACTCCTGGTGGTAGTACTTTTTGCTTCCGCACTGGCGGCACCAACTTTTGCGCAAAGCCCAGAACAAACAAAGAGAGAAAGGATCATCAGCTCCTACATGCTCACCTTTGGCAGGCAGCCAAACCAGGGCGAACTGAATCATTGGATGGGAAGAGAAAACCTGACCGTGGAGCAATTGGTGGCAAACCACAGCCGCTACCTTCAATCTGATGCCAACGAAAAAAGAGCAACTATCAGAAGAGCATTTGCTCATGCTTATGGCTACACCCCAAGCGACCAACAGGTAAACCAAAGCATGTCTTCTTCTTTTAACTATACTGATTGGATGAACAACCACACCTCTTACTTAAGGTCAAATAAAAAAGCGTGGGATGACATGATTGCAAAAGTATACTGGAATGTTTGCAGCCGCTGGGCCACTGATAATGACAGAAGATCTTGGAAACAATCTGAAGCAAAACCTTATATGCTAGTAGCTGCAGTTGTAGATGTATGGCACAAAGAAAACTCCTGGTTTGGAAGGTGGTATGTTCCTTCTAACTCAAGGCATCTTACACAGGTGGCAATATCAAACCCTGTAGCTAATGAAGTAGCAAGAGTTGTGGCAGCAGGTGGAGCTAATGCAGTGGCAGCAGGTGGAGCAAATGTAATTGCCGCAGGCGGTGGCAACGTGATTGCAGCTGGTGGCGGTAATGTAATTGCAGCTGGCGGTGGAAATGTGATTGCTGCTGGTGGTTTAAATTAATACTGAACAAAACGAAATAAAAAAGAGGCTGTTTTTGAAACAGCCTCTTTTTTTATATCAAAGTATCTTATATTACTTATTGTTCCACCAATTCCTGCTGTACAGCTTGTAGGTATTTCGAATTTAAATTCTCGTTTGCAAGTTCAGCCTCTTCTATCAGTTTAAAAGAAGACAAGATCTCAGCTTTCCCTTTCTTCACACATACATTGTGCTCGTAATGGGCTGATGGCTTACCATCTTTGGTTCTCACGGTCCAGCCATCTGTATCGTAATACACTTCTTTTACGCCCATGTTTATCATTGGCTCAATAGCAATGGTCATTCCTTCTTTCAACTTTGGACCGGTTCCGCGTTTACCAAAATTAGGCACCTGCGGATCTTCGTGCAGGCTTCTTCCAAGACCATGACCAACCAGTTCGCGCACTACACCATAGCCATATTTCCTTTCAGTATAATCCTGGATAGCAAAAGCTATATCTCCTATCCTGTTTCCATGATGAGCTTTCTCAATTCCTTTATACAAGCTTTCTTTAGTTATACGCATCAGCTGCTGCACTTCTTCACTTATTTCACCTAGCGCAAAAGTGTAAGCATAATCACCATGAAATCCATTTTTGAAAACACCCAGGTCCACAGAAACGATATCTCCATCTTTCAACACATCATTAGAAGGGAAACCATGCACTACTGCATCGTTAACAGAAATACACGAAGCAAATGGATAACCACGATAATTGAGAAATGAAGGAACACCTTTATTATCCCTGATTACCTGTTCTGCAAGTTTGTCTGCTTGTTTGGTGGTAACTCCGGGCTTTAAAAATTTGGCCACTTCACTAAGTGCAAGCTCTACTACCCTGCAACTTTCACGCATTATCTCCAGGTCTGCATTTGATTTGTAATGGATCATATTTCTAATTCTACTCATTTTACAAATAAACCTGCCTCAAGGTTGGGCAGGTTTACGTTTTTATCTAGCAGGATGATATTTCTACCAGCCTCAGTTATCAATTAATAAGAAGCCTGAGTAACAGTTTGCTGCCTGCCCTGGATTCTTCCACTGTTCATAAGACCATCGTATTGTCTCATCAACAGCTGTGTTTCTATCTGCTGTAGTGTATCAAGGATTACACCCACCATGATCAGTAGCGATGTACCACCGAAGAAGGTAGAGAAACCAGAAGTAACACCCAGTCTTTGTGCAAAGCCAGGAAGGATACCTACCAATGCAAGGAAAATTGCACCTGGTAAAGTTATCTTATCCATTACTGAACCAATATAATCAGCGGTTGGCTGACCAGGCTTAACACCAGGTATAAAACCATTGTTACGCTTAAGGTCTTCCGACATCTGCTTAGGATTAAAGATCAAAGCAGTGTATAGGAAAGTAAATGCAATTACCATTACAGCATATACAACCATGTACCAGAAGTTGCTGTGATCACCAAAGATCTTAGCGATGGTAGTTCCAGACTCTGTACCTGTGAAAGAGAACAAAGTAGGAAGGAACATGATAGCCTGTGCAAAGATGATAGGCATTACACCCGCCATATTCACCTTCATTGGAAGGAACTGGCGAGCACCTCCAAACTGGCGATTACCAACTATCTGCTTAGCATAACTAACAGGTATCTTACGTACACCTTGTACCAGGATGATAATACCCATGATGATAACGATAAGGATCGCGATCTCGATAAGGAAGATCAACAATCCACCACCACCACGCGCTTGCTTAGCAGTAAATTCTTGAATGATAGATTGAGGGAAACGTGCAAGGATACCTACCATGATGATGATAGAAGTACCGTTACCCAATCCTTTATCCTGTATTTTTTCACCCAGCCACATTACAAACAAAGTACCTGCAGTAAGTGTAATGATAGTAGATACAAGGAAATATGGTTGATAAGCAGGAATGATAGCCTCAGCATAACCAGGACTATTAAGGTAAGCTACATAAGCACTTGCCTGGAAAGCGGTTACAATAACAGTAAGGTAACGCGTCCACTGGTTAATTTTTTTACGACCACTGTCGCCCTCTTTCTGGATCTTTTGAAGCTGCGGAACCAGGATGGTCATCAACTGCATAAAAATGGAAGCAGATATATAAGGCATGATACCCAGGGCAAGAATAGAAGCTTGTGAGAATGCACCACCAGCAAAGGTGTCAAATAGTCCAAGCAAACCATTTTGAGCTGCATTAGCCTGTGCCTGGTCAAGCAGGTTAGGGTTCATACCCGGCAATACGATATGCGTTCCAAGACGGTAAACAAATACCAGGGCTAGCGTTACAATGATCTTGCTACGCAGCTCATCTATTGTCCAGATATTTTTAAGAGTCTGAATGAATTTTTTCACTGAAAGTTGAGTTGTAGGTGTTAATCTCTCTAAAGCCAAAGGACGCACTTTAGGAGTGCGTCCGGCTAATTACATTAGTTACTGTGCTATTTCAATGCTGCCACCAGCTGCTTCAATTGCTTCTTTAGCTTTAGCGCTAAAAGCGTTTACTCTAAAAGTAACTTTGCTCTTCAATTCACCAGTACCTAAAATCTTGATAAGATCAGTTTGACCAATCAGGCCATTGATATAAAGATTTTCTGGAGTGATTTCAGTAAAACCATATTTTTCAACCAGGTGATCGATCTGGCCCAGGTTCAATACTTTGTACTCTACGCGATGTGGGTTTTTAAAGCCACGCTTAGGTACACGACGCTGAATTGGCATCTGGCCACCTTCAAAAGCCATTTTACTAGAGTAACCGGCACGGCTTTGTCCACCTTTGTTACCTTTTGTGGCAGTACCACCTTTACCTGAAGCCTCACCACGGCCTAATCTTTTTTCTTTGTGTGTAGCGCCTTGAGCGGGTCTAAGAGTGTGTAGTTTCATCTTACGTTTGATTTTTACTTACGGGGTTCAATCCCCTCGCATTAATGATAAATAAATGATCTATAAAAACAAGGATGTTTTTGTAGCGGGCGAAGGTAATACTATTCAGCATACGTTGCGTCGCACTCGTGTACTGTTGTAGTCACTTCAGCAAATTTTAAGTCAAAAGACAAAAGTCAAAAATCAAAAAGGCACAGTAGTACCATTTTTTGACTTTTGACTTTCGAATATGATTTAGTTCACTTCCTCTACTTTCACCAGGTGATTAACCTTAGTGATCATACCCAGGATCTGTGGAGTAGCTTCTACTTCTACAGAAGCGTTCATCTTTTTCAAACCAAGTGCTTCGATTGTACGTTTAGCTCTTTCAGGTCTGTCGATAACGCTTTTTACTTGTGTTATTCTAATCTTTTTCATGATAATTAGTTTAAGGTTTAATGTCTAACGTTTAAGGTTCTGTGTTTCCAACTTTAAACCTTAAACTTAAAACGTTAAACGTGCAGTTACCCGTTAAAAACTTTCTTTAGTCCAACTGTTCTTGTTTTAGCAACCTGGATAGGCTCTCTCAACAATGCTAAAGCTTTGAAAGTAGCTTTAACCACGTTGTGAGGATTAGCAGATCCAAGGCTCTTTGCCAAAACGTCGGTAACACCCGCGCTTTCCAATACTGCACGCATACTACCTCCGGCAATTACACCGGTACCATGAGCAGCAGGCTTGATGAATACTTTAGCAGCACCTTCTTTAGCCAGTTGGTCGTGAGGTATAGTTCCGTGCATAACAGGAACTTTGATCAGGTTCTTCTTAGCATCTTCGATGCCTTTGGTGATAGCTTCCTGAACTTCTTTAGCCTTACCCAAACCATGACCTACCACACCTTTTTCATTTCCTACTACTACAAGCGCAGAGAAACTAAAAGTACGTCCGCCTTTGGTGGTTTTAACCACACGGTTAATGGCTACTACTTTTTCTTTTAGTTCCAGGTCACCGCCTTTTACTTTATTTAAAATTGCTTTTGACATTGTCTCTATTTGAGATTTCTGATTTTATGATGTCTGATATTTTTTCGATTACCGAGGTGGAAACAAATCCTACATCAGCAATCATTAAATCTAAAATTGCAATCCACCTTGTCTTGCGCCATCAGCTACAGCTTTCACACGACCGTGGTACAGGTTACCACCTCTATCGAAAACACATGTAGTGATACCAAGAGCAGAAGCTTTACGAGCAATAGATTCTCCAACCATTTTGCTTTTATCAATCTTAGGAGCAGTTTGGGCAGCGATATCCTTTTCTCTTGATGAAGCAGCAGCCAGTGTTTGACCGGTAGTATCATCAATCAGTTGAGCATAGATTTCTGCATTGCTTCTGAAAACAGAAAGGCGAGGCTTAGTAGAAGTACCAGCTACCTTCTTACGAATGCGGTAACGGATCTTCTGCCTTTTTATTAATTTGTCCATTGTTATTTTATTTACTCCCCGATGCTGCCGGGGCGAAAGTTGATTAGTTGTCTAGTTGATGGGTTGATCGGTCACAATTCAACTTGCCAACCGATCAACTTATCAACTTAATTATTTACCAGCAGCTTTACCAGCTTTACGACGAATGAATTCATCAGAGTAGCGAACACCTTTTCCTTTGTACGGCTCAGGCTTACGCAGGCTACGTATTTTGGCAGCTACTGCTCCTAATAGTTGGTTGTCGATGCTCTCTAAAGTAATTTTTGGGTTTTGACCTTTTAAAGTTTCAGTAGCTACTGTTACTTCCTTAGGTACTTCCATAATGATGTTGTGAGAGTAACCCAGGGCTAGGTCTAAAGTGTTACCAGTGTTAGCGGCTTTATAACCCACACCCACTAGTTCCAGCTGCTTCTTAAAGCCTTCTGTTACACCTTTTACCATGTTAGAAACCAGTGAACGGTACAAACCGTGCATAGCGCGGTGACGGATCTGGTCAGTAGGACGAGTAACATTTACTTCGCCATCTTTTACTTCAACTTTGATATCGCGATCAATAAGTTGAGTCAAAGTTCCTTTAGGTCCTTTTACAGTGATCTCATTGTTGTTACCAACTGTGATGGTAACACCCGCCGGAACTGTAATTGGTTGTTTTCCTATACGAGACATAATTCTTGATTTGAAAAATTTGAAATTTTGAAAATGTGGTGTTGACAGTGTTCAGTTACCGTATAGCAAACTTAGATTGTCACATCAACCGTATTTCTTAAAGACATCCTGGAACCATTTTCTTATTCCAGGTTGTCTGTATTTATTAATAAACGTAGCAAAGAACTTCGCCACCTACGTTTTGTGCTCTTGCTTCTTTATCTGTCATTACACCTTTAGATGTAGAAATGATAGCTATACCCAAACCATTCTTCACACGGCTAAAATCAGCTGGCTTAGAGTACTGGCGTAAACCCGGGCGGCTTACTCTTTCAAGGCTGCGGATTGCAGGAACCTTGGTATTTGGATCGTACTTCAACGCTATTTTGATCAAACCTTGTTTGCTATCATCTTCAAATTTGTACTTAAGGATATAACCTTTTTCGTACAGTATCTCAGTCATACGCTTCTTCAGGTTACTTGCAGGAATTTCAACTATCCTGTGGTTAGCCATCTGCGCATTACGAATCCTCGTCAAAAAATCTGCTATAGGATCTGTTACCATAATTATTGTCCTCCTACGTCCCGAAGTGTCGGGATAATTGGAATAAAATTTTAAAAAATAAGTTCTTTCTATTAACAACTACCAACTGGCAACTGTCAACTGATTTACCAGCTAGCTTTTGTTACGCCAGGGATCTTACCAGCCAATGCCATATCACGAAACTGGTTTCTAGACAATCCGAAATAACGGATGTAACCACGTGGACGGCCTGTAAGCTGGCAACGATTTTTCAAACGAACAGGAGAAGCATTCTTTGGTAACAAGTCAAGTGCTGCAAAGTCACCTGCTTCTTTAAGAGCAGTACGCTTTTCAGCAAACTTAGCCACCATTCTTTCTCTCTTTCTTTGTCTGGCTTTTACAGATTCTTTTGCCATGTTATTATATTTCTGATTTTGTGATTTAGTGATTTGGTGATTTCAAACTTTGGTAATCCCAAAATCTCAAAATCCCGTAATCTCAAAATTATTCTTGTGTTTCTTTTTTTGCACCTTTAAATGGCATTCCCATTTCTTTCAGCAGTTCGTAAGCCTCTTCGTTTGTTTGCGCAGTGGTTACAAAAGTGATATCCATACCAGTGATTTTATTCACTTTGTCGATATCGATCTCTGGGAAGATGATTTGCTCTGTAACACCCAGGGTATAGTTACCACGGCCGTCAAAAGCTTTGTCATTGATACCTTTGAAGTCACGTACACGTGGAAGCGAAACAGAGATTAACCTGTCTAAGAATTCGTACATCTTCACGCCGCGAAGGGTAACCCTTGCACCGATCGGCATGTTCTTTCTCAACTTAAAGTTTGAGATGTCCTTCTTAGAAAAAGTAGCTACTGCTTTCTGACCAGAAATGGTTGTTAGTTCTTCAACTGCAATATCCACCAGTTTCTTATCAGATACAGCACCGTTTACACCACGGTTGATACAGATCTTCTCAAGCCTTGGAGCTTGCATGATAGAAGAGTATCCAAATTTTTTCATTAAAGCAGGTACAACTTCATTCTTGTACTTTCCTGCTAATCTCGGAGTATATGTTGCTGTAGCCATTATTTAATTACCTCCCCTGATTTTTTTGCAATACGAACTAGTTTACCTTCCTGGCGGCTGCGGGTTACTTTAGTACCCTTGCCAGCTTTAGCATCCCACAACATCACATTGCTGATGTTGATAGAAGCTTCTGTCTTTACCAAACCGCCTTTAGTGTTTGTAGCACTAGGCTTAGTGTGCTTGGTAACGATATTTACGCCTTCAACTACAACACGGCCTTTATCCAAAATCACTTCCAGTACGGTACGTGCTTTTTTCAGGTCCTTATCATCACCGGCAATAACCACTACCTGGTCGCCTTTTTTGATGTTGTACTTAGGTTTAAATCTGTTGCTCACGATATTTGTTTTTTATGCTTCATGCGAAATTTCCGACTTCGCAAATAATACTTTATGTGGTCGGCAGTTGTACTTCGTGGGGCATCGTTGTGTCACTCACTTGTACGTCCTGCTCGTTGGTCATCTTTTGTTCGTCAAACGTGAAAGGTGAACCGTGAAAAAAAAGCGCGCTGCCTTCTCACGTCTCACGATTTACGATTTACAGTACTTCCGGAGCAAGAGATATGATCTTCATATAACCTTTATCTCTCAACTCTCTTGCAACGGGGCCAAAAATACGTGTACCCCTTGGCTCGTCAGAGTTGTTTAACAATACAACAGCATTGTCATCAAAACGGATATAAGAACCATCCTTACGACGTAATTTGTTCTTGGTACGAACGATAACTGCTTTAGAAACAGTACCCTTCTTAACACCAGCAGCTGGCATTGCATCTTTTACAGTAACTACGATCTTGTCACCAATTCTTGCGTAGTCCTGGCCAGAGTTACCTAATACACGGATACACAAAACTTCTTTGGCACCGCTGTTATCAGCTACATTCAATCGGCTTTCTTGCTGAATCATTTTTTTAGCTTTTAGCTATTAGATGGGCTAATAGCAGATAATCAATTTGAATAAGAAATGCAGAGGCTTGAGGTTAAACAACCTGAAGCATGCGGCTTCATACCTTACTTTACTTTTTCTACGATCTCCACCAGTCTCCAGCGCTTTGTTTTGCTCAGCGGACGGGTTTCCATGATCTTTACAGTATCGCCAATGCTGCACTCGTTTTTCTCGTCGTGAGCATGAAACTTGGTAGTTTTCTTAACGAACTTACCGTAGATTGGGTGCTTTACTTTTCTTTCAACAGCTACAGTAACGGTTTTATCCATCTTGTTGCTGCTAACGATCCCAACTCTTGTTTTGCGCAAATTTCTTTCCACCATTGTGATATTTTTATGGGTTAGATGCCTAACGCTCTTTTCTTTAATTCAGTTTTTAAACGAGCTACGTCTCTTCTTAAAGAACGGATACTCTGTGGATTTTCCAGTGGAGAAATAGCATGAGCAAACTCAAGCTTTTTCAGGCGAAGCTCATCTTCCTGGATGCGGGCCTTCAGATCATTCTCGTTGATCTCCTTCAGGCTCTTATTAAAATCAAATTTCTTACTTGCCATTGTGTGTTTAATTTGAAAATTTGAGAATTTGAAAATTTGATATTGAAGACGCTATCGCATTTTCAAATTTTCAAATTAGCTAATTAGCATATTGTATTATCCCTGCAATTCTCTGCGAACTACAAACTTGGTCATGATTGGTAGCTTTTGAGCTGCAAGTGCAAATGCTGCCTTTGCAACTTCTTCTGATACGCCATCCGCTTCAAAAATGATACGGCCTGGTTGTACCACAGCAGCCCAATATTCCGGGTTACCTTTACCCTTACCCATCCTTACCTCTGCAGGCTTGTGAGTAATTACTTTATCAGGGAAAACGCGGATCCAAACATTACCTTCTCTTTTCATTGAACGGGTCATTGCCTGGCGGGCAGATTCTATCTGGCGGTTAGTTAACCAAACGGAGTCTAATGCTTTCAAACCAAACGAGCCAAAGGCTAAGGTTGCACCACGCTTGGTATCGCCCTTCATGCGCCCTTTCTGCATTTTTCTGTGCTTCGTTCTTTTCGGCTGTAACATCTTTATTAAGTTTCGAGTTTCTGAATTGAAGTTTCGGGGTCTTACACTTCAATCTTGTCAATATTTATTTTTAATGTACCCTTATCGGGTCTTCGTGTGCGGGGTGAGTAAGAGGTATCTCTTATCTTCTTCCACCACCACCACCACCTTGGCGTCCATTGTCTCTTCTGTCGCCACCACGGCCACCGCCATCTCTTCTATCGCCGCCGCGGAAACCTCTGTCGTCTCCACCACGTCCGCCTTCTCTCCTGTTGTTGTCGCCTTCTTTACCGCCAACAAAGTTTGGATTAAGTTCGCGCTTACCTAGTACTTCACCTTTACAGATCCATACTTTGATACCGATCTTTCCATAAACAGTAAGGGCAAATACGTTTGCATAATCAATATCCATACGGAAAGTATGCAATGGTGTACGACCTTGTTTGATCTCTTCTGAACGAGCGATTTCAGCACCACCCAAACGGCCACCAACTTTTATCTTTATACCTTCAGCACCCATACGAAGTGCAGAAGCGATTGCCATTTTGATAGCTCTTTTATAGTTGATACGGTTCTCGATCTGGCGTGCAATTGTATCAGCTACAATGTTTGCATCCAGCTCAGGACGACGTATTTCAAGAATGTTTATTTGAACATCTTCTTTACCAGTCAGCTTCTTAAGCTCCTCTTTAATTCTGTCTACCTCGCCACCACCTTTACCGATGATGATACCTGGCTTAGAAGTATGAATAGTGATGATAAGTTTACCAAGGGTACGCTCTATCACTATTTTAGCAATACCACCTTTGTTGATACGAGCATTCAGGTAAGTTCTGATCTTGTGATCTTCAATCAACTTGTTTGCGTAATCTTTGTGATTACCGTACCAGTTACTCTCCCATCCGCGGATGATACCTAACCTTGCACCAACAGGATTTGTTTTCTGACCCATATAATGGTTATAAAAGTTTTACGATTAGTTTTTTGAATCTACAATGATCGTTACGTGGTTGCTACGCTTACGAATTCTGTATCCACGACCCTGAGGTGCTGGACGCATACGACGCAAAGTGCGGGCTCCATCAACAAATATTGTTTTTACTACCAGGTTAGCATCTGCGGCACTAGTACCTTCATTCTTTTGCTCCCAGTTATTGATTGCGCTCTTCAGCAACTTACCTAGTGGTGTTGCCGGGTGCTTTGGATGATGTTCCAAAGTTGCAAGGGCATTTTCAACAGACATGCCGCGGATAAGATCTGCCAGCAAACGCATTTTGCGTGGCGATGTCGGCTGATTTCTCAATTTTGCTACTGCTTCCATTTGTATTCAGTTTCAAGTTTAAGGTTTAGAGTTTAAGGTTAAGTTCTTTCAACTTTAGACTTTAAACTTTAAACGTTCAACGATTTTAATTTTTCTTGTTAGAGTGTCCTTTGAAGTTGCGGGTTGGTGCAAATTCGCCCAGTTTGTGACCTACCATAAATTCGGTTACGTACACAGGAATGAATTTGTTACCATTGTGAACAGCGAATGTATGTCCCACAAAGTCAGGGGTTATGGTAGAGCGGCGAGACCAGGTTTTGATAACTGATTTCTTAGCTGAACCTTCGTTGATAGCAACCACTTTGCTTTCCAGCTTAGCAGCTACATAAGGACCTTTTTTAATCGAACGAGCCATGTTATAATTAGTTGATTAGAGAATTCGAAAATTTGAAAATGATCTTTGTTTTTGTGATTTGAAAACCATTTTCAAATTTTCAAATTGCCACATTTTCAAATTTTATTTTGCCAGTTTCTTACCGTTACTTCTTTGGATGATCAGCTTATCGCTTGATTTTCCTTTGGTACGTGTCTTAAGACCACGAGAGTACTGACCGGTTCTGCTACGAGGCTGACCTCCAGATGCTCTACCTTCACCACCACCCATTGGGTGATCTACAGGGTTCATAGCTACACCACGTACGCGAGGGCGAATACCTTTCCATACGTTACGGCCAGCTTTACCCATGCTTTGCAAGCTATGATCGCTGTTGCTTACTACACCTACTGTAGCAAAACAGTTGATCAATACTTTACGCAGCTCACCACTTGGCATTTTCAGTACAGCGTATCTTTCTTCTTTGTTGCTAAGCTGTGCAGATGTACCCGCACTTCTTACCAGTTTACCACCCTGACCTGGCTGCATTTCTACGTTGTGAATAACAGTACCCAGTGGCATGTTCTTCATTGGAAGCGCGTTACCAAGATCCGGAGGAGCAGTAGCACCACTAACAATAGTAGCACCTACCTGTAGTCCTTGCGGAGCAATGATGTATCTTTTTTCACCGTCAGCATAGTTTAGCAGGGCTATAAATGCAGTACGGTTTGGATCGTATTCTATAGTTGCAACAGTAGCAGGGATATCAAATTTGTTTCTCTTGAAATCGATGATACGGTACTGCTTCTTGTGTCCACCACCGATGTACCTCATTGCTCTTCTACCCTGGAAGTTTCTACCACCAGTTCTTTTCTTAGATTCAAGCAAACTCTTTTCAGGAGTATCGGAAGTGATCTCAGCATAGGCGTTACCAATTCTCCACCTGGTGCCTGCTGTTGTTGGTTTGTATTTTCTTAATGCCATTTTATTGCAATTTTTGCGGTCTTGCCGACCATACTTTGTGTTACTTAATACTTAGTACTTACTACTAAAGAGTTCCGTACAGGTCAATTGTTTCACCTTCAGCTACGGTAACCAACGCTTTTTTGTAAGCTGGCTTTTGGCCTTTTACAAAACCTGCTTTTGTGTAGCGGGTCTTGTTTTTACCTGGTACTACAGAAGTGTTCACATCTGTAACAGTTACACCGTAAAATTCTTCAATAGCTTTTTTTATCTCAAGCTTGTTTGCTTTACGTGCCACTTTGAAAGCATATCTCCTCAACTTGTCTTGCTGAGCATTTGCTTTTTCGGTAAGTATCGGCTTTACTAAAACTTCTGCGAGTCTCATTATTCTTAATTTGAATAGTTGTCAATTATGCTGCTACCTCTGCGTCAGCTTCTGTTAGTATTTTTGCTGCACCTTCGGTAAATACCAGTACATCTGCATTTACAATCTCGTAAGTGTTGATGTCGCTTAGTAAAGCTGTATCAGCATTAGGAATGTTTCTGCTGCTCAGGTATAATGCTTCGTTGTATTCAGGTATAACAAAAAGAGCTTTTTTACCATCTACATTCAAAGCACTCATCACAGTGGTAAATTCTTTTGTTTTAGGTGTAGCGAAGTTGATGTCTTCGATAACTACAATTGAATTCTCCTTAGCCTTAGCAGAAAGTGCACTGATCTTAGCAAGATCTTTCACTTTACGGTTCAACTTAATATCGTAACGGTGAGGTTTAGGTCCGAAGATAGTACCACCACCTTTGTATAGAGGGTTACGGATGTTACCTTTACGGCTACCACCAGTTCCCTTTTGCTTATGAAGTTTGCGGCTTGCACCTTGTACTTCAGCACGGGTTTTTACTTTGTGTGTACCCTGGCGAGCTGCAGCTAAATATTGCTTTACAGCAAGGTAAACGACATGCTCATTTGGCTCAGCACCAAAGATCTCTTCCGGAAGTTCAATAGTTCTACCGGTCTTTTCGCCTTTTATATTGAAAATATCTAGTTGCATAATTATTTCTGAATTAAAACGATGGAACCATTGTGGCCAGGAACTGAACCACTGATTAATATGTAATTCTTTTCAGGGAAGATCTTAACGATTTTCAGTCCTTTCACCTTCACGCGGTCTTGACCCATACGGCCAGCCATGCGCATACCTTTAAAAACTCGTGAAGGATATGATGATCCACCTACAGAACCTGGAGCTCTTTGACGATCGTGTTGTCCGTGAGAAGCCTCACCCACACCATGGAAGCCATGACGCTTAACAACACCCTGGAAACCTTTACCTTTTGTAGTACCTACTACTTCTACATTCTCGCCTTCAGCAAAAATGTCAACGGTAATTGATTCACCAAGTGCTTTTTCCAGAGAGGAGTTTCTTAATTCTTTTACTACGCGTTTAGCGGTAGTGTTGGCCTTTGCAAAGTGATTGATTTCGGCCTTTGTGGAGTTCTTTTCTTTCTTGTCGCCGTAAGCGATCTGAAGAGCGTTGTAACCGTCAGTTTCCTGCGTTTTCACCTGGGTTACCAGGCACGGACCAGCTTCGATGATGGTGCAAGCTGTTTGCTTACCATCGGTGCCGAAGATGCTGGTCATCCCGATCTTTTTACCAATAATACCTTTCATTGTTTGTGGTTTATGCCCCGATGGTGTAAGGACAATCCTTTTTATTTCTTTTGTTTGGTGGACAAAAGAAGGATTTCAATCCTCTGTTTGCCGCCGACCTTTTCCTGAGTATCCTGCCAAAGCAGAAGGGGAAGTACCGGAGGTAAACAAACCTCGAAGGGCTTGTTCATATGTTTGCCTTCAACACTTGTTGAAGAATGAAAATTTCAAATGTTTCAGCGCTGCTTATTCCTGCACCAACAGTTTTCGCAGATGAAATACCAGGTTATTCATTTTACCATTTAGTTGGTAAATAAGAACCCGATTTAAAAAAGAACTAAATGTTACCAGTAAACTGGCCCAGACAATTCTGGCAAAGCCTTATGCTTTGATCTCTACTTCTACTCCAGAAGGCAGATCTAACTTACTTAGAGCATCTACAGTACGGCTGCTTGAAGTATAAATATCTAACAACCTCTTGTGAGTACACAGTTGGAACTGCTCACGAGCCTTCTTATTAACGTGTGGTGAACGCAATACAGTGAAGATTTTCTTTTGAGTAGGAAGAGGAATAGGACCTGTAACTACTGCACCTGTACTACGAACTGTTTTTACGATCTTCTCAGCAGATTTATCTACCAAATTGTGATCGTAAGACTGTAATTTAATTCTGATTCTCTGGGACATAATCGGTACCCAATTTTGTGATTGGGAGCGCAAAGGTAAGAGGTTGCACTATAGCAGCCAACAATTTTTGTAGAAAAGTTGTAGAAAAAGACAAAAATTATGCAAAAAAGCTGCCACTCCTGCTGTTCTTTAAGCTGCGCTTAATGATACAGCTATTTCTGTACAGCATAAAGCTATATAAAAAACAAGAACCTGCTGAAAGATCAGCAGGTTCTTTTAGGTTTGATAACTATAAATTATTTTTTCACTAATCCGCCAAAACGCACACCTATATGTACGTCTGCTTGCTTAGACTCCCCTACCAGCAAGCTTACTATACTTCCAGAACCAATGAATACTGGCCCCATACGCAATGACAAACCAGCATTAAGATTGGTTAGTTGATTATAACTGATGGGCAGGTATACGCCAAAGATCCTTCCTTCTACACGGGGTGTAACAGCAAAGCTGGAATAGTACATCGGGTTTTCAACTTTGCTCTTATTCATCAATGAAATCAAGCCTGAAGCACTAACATAGAAGCCTTTGTTGATGTGGTAATCTACATCCACATTAAGAGTGCTTGGAAGAGAAACAGAATAAGAAGTTTCACTATTGGAAGCAGATGGTGTAAAGAACTGAGGACGTGACCTAAAGAACCTGTTGTAGTTCTCAAGATCTTCGTTCTCGATCTCACGTAAATAAAATCTTTCAGAACCGGTGATGTCAAGATTATAAGCACCAGAGCGATCCATATCTTTTTTGTAACGAACAGAACCCAGATCCATCAATGCTACGCCTACTTTGAATTTGTATTTGTTGGCATCGTTTCCTGCAGATGCTGGCCTGTATTCATATACAAAGCCAAGGTCGGCACCAAAGCCGCTACTTTCCATTGCCAGCAGGTTGGAAGCTTCCAGGCCAGAAAGATTTTTACCTCCAAAACCAACAGCAATTTGACCGGTAGTATTGTTCAGGTATACATCGCCCAATGCATCCTGGTTGATGGTGCTCTTAAGGTTTGCTACATTTATAAATCCATTGCCTGCACCGCCTAAATATTTCAATGTAACTCCACCCTTTAGAAAATGCGGTCCTTTTTCTGAAATAACACGAGCATAACTAGCTCCTATTTCAGACCATCCATTTAATGCAACACGCATATTATCATTCGAGTTGATGGAATATGGCAAAGTAGCATTGGCATTCAGATCATTCATGATGTTCTGCAATAACTTCCCATTGATATCAACCACATTTACCATTGCCCGTGCACGGGTAGTAACCGCAATAGTTGACTTCTTGTTGAGATTGAACATGAAGGACGGCCCTTGCACATTAGCACTTACCAGTGCATTCACATTTCCTTCGCCGCCAGAAAACAAGTTGTCACTCAGCTTATCGCTGTCGAAAGTATTGATGTCGCTCAATTTGAAGGCAGCCTGGTTTTGACCAACCATGGTTGATACAGAAAACAGGTTGATATCGAACCGGTAACGGCTATCCGCAATGTTAGCAGGATTGAAGAAGACGCCGTTTACGCCTGTATAGTTACCAACTCTGAATCCAGGAAAATCTTGTGCTCCAGCAACAAAAGTTGCCAGTGCCAGTGCCGATAAAAAAACTATCTTTTTCATGTGAACCATCTGTGTGTTTTTGATTATTAAAATGAACTTAATGAACGTATAAAAAAGTTATTTCTTATTCAACAAGGACTAAACTTCAAAAGAACACATTAGAGGCTCAAATAAAAATACCTCCGAAGAGGTATTGAATATTGTTGAACGGTAGCTCCTTGTTAAACTGCCACTGCTTCTACACCTTCCTTCCTGTATGCTTCAGTCAACCTGCGTTGCAGCTCACCTGAAACAGGAGCATAATGATCAAATTTCATTTTAAAACGAGCCCTGCCCTGGGTAAGACCACGTAAGGCAGAAGCATACTGGTAAAGCTCTGCATGCGGTACTTTAGCATGAATAACAGTAAAATGACCTTCTGTTTCCATACCCTCCACCATGCCACGGCGCATTTGAAGGTCGCCCATTACATTACCAGTAAGATCTTCAGGGCAACGAACTTCTACATAATAAACAGGTTCTAACAGTTGCGGATCAGCCTTCTGAAATGCTTCTTTAAAAGCCATCATACCTGCCGATTTAAAAGCCATATCGTTGCTGTCCACCGGGTGCATCTTTCCATCAAATACACATACTCTTATATCGCGTACAAAAGAACCGGTAAGAGGCCCTTGCTGCATCCGCTCCATAATCCCTTTGTAAATGGATGGCAAGAAACGAGTGTCAATTACACCTCCTACAATACAATTGTAATAAACCAGTTTTCCACCCCATGGCAGTTCATGCACCTCCTT